>CAYQRS010000005.1:0-25116 GCA_964419825.1 uncultured Eubacteriales bacterium | reverse complement strand
CGGAAGAATGAAGGCTTGCCGTGCAATCGGTGCGTCACTTTCTGAGGAAGATGTGGAAAAATGGGAGCTCGAACACATGAAAATGCTTTCGGAAATTGCACCAGAGGAATTTGACGTAAAGCATTATGTGGCACTTGCTGAATTACAAGCTTTGAAGTGATAATCTATTGAAAAAGTGAAAATTGCATATCAAAGATTTATTAAACGGAACAAGCAAAAACACCCATATAAAACTGTTTAAGCTATAAGTTTAGGGAGCGAAAAGGAATAATACCAACAGAATTATACTGCTATTGCGGTGCTTCTGCTTTTGCGGGAGTGCCGCATTTGTTATTTTGGATGAAATATTGAAAAACAGCTTTTCTCGCTGTATAATATTGAGGTATAAATCGGAAGTTAGCAAAGCGATGCAACAGATAATCTGAAAGGTAATGTATGAATACGACAAACAAATTCGATGGCAGAGCCATATACTACACCGCAAGCAGACCAAGCTATTCAATGGAATTTATTGACTGTTTATATGCTCAATATGGCATTTCAGAAGCATCGGTTATTGCCGACATTGGCTCAGGCACAGGCAAATTTTCCAAGCTTCTCCTTGATAGACAAAGTGAGGTGTATTGTGTAGAGCCTAATGATGATATGCGAAGTATAGCAGAAAATGAACTTTGCAAATATGAAAATTTTCATTCCGTTGCAGGCGATGCGGAGAACACAACGCTAAAAAGCAATTCCGTAGACTATATTACAACGGCACAAGCATTTCATTGGTTTGATGTATTGAAATTCAAGCAAGAATGTTTACGAATTATCAAACCAAACGGCAGAGTGTTCCTGATATGGAACGCAAGGGATTCTTCCGACATTGTCAACCAAGAGTGGAGCAATATTTTTTCACGCTTTTGCCCTGACTTCAAAGGCTTCAGCAATGGTATAGAACGAGATGACTTGAAAATCAAAGCGTTCTTTGATAATGGATATGAATATATAAATTTTGATTATCCTTTGATTTTTAACAGAGAAAGCTTTATCAAAAGAAGTTTATCAAGCTCATATTCGCTAAAAGAAAATGATGAAAATTACGAAAAATACATTTCTGCGTTAAAAGAAATATTTGACAAGCACGAAAATAACGGATTGATTTCAATTCCTAATCAATCTGTTGCTTATATAGGTATTATTAAGTGAGTGGATAACACAGATGGTATAAATCGGGAGTTAACAATGGAGTCAACAGATATGAAAAAAGCATTGAAGGCTGTATTGATAATGTTATCAATCGCCGCCGCTTTAATAATTGTGATTGGGTTTTAAATCGGCACTCTTTTGGGTACATTCAGCCTTGCACGTCCAAAGGAAATCGCAACCTACAACAGCCCCGACGGTGTGTATTCACTTGCCTTTGAGCAAATCGGTGATCCTGAATGGCCATTTGGTCCAACTGATGTCAGGCTGACACTCAAAGGTCGTGACGGTAAGGTTATCGAGCGCATATCTACTCAGCTTCAAGATGACGGCGCAAATGCGGGTGAGCGCAACATTGTATCCGTTCCTTGGAACGATGGCGCAGTAACCGTTGTTCTCAGAGCTTCCGAAATGAAAGGCAAGGAAGTTTCAATAGCATATAATAAGAGTTAGCCGAATAAACAACAGCCGCAAAGCTTTCATCGGGCTTTGTGGCTGCTTTGTTTGTGACGTTTTAAGATTCGGCTGTCGGATTGAGCGGAATACGCCCACTTGATCCATCGCCTTGCTCGCACCGCCCTAAGCCTTCACTCGGTTTTCAAGGGGAGGTGGGCGAAATCTTTGATTTCGATCAGAGGGGATTAAAGAGCGAACATAAAGTTAGTTCTAACTTCTGTCAATCCCTCAATCAAAAAACAACATTTTTGCCAGCTCTCTTTACATATCGGCGGCTTTGGTGTAAAATGAAACCAGTGCAAAATTTCACACGGAGTTGATGAATTATGTGGCTTTTGTTCGCTCTGCTTTCGGCAATTTTTGCGGCTATGACATCGATACTTGCCAAAATCGGCATTAACGGTGTGGATTCCAACCTTGCAACAGCCGTGAGAACCGTTGTTGTTGTCGTTATGGCTTGGGTAATGGTGTTCCTGACAAACGCACAGAGCGGTCTTGCGCAAATCAGCAGAAAAAGCTGGGTTTTTCTTGTTCTTTCAGGCTTGGCAACAGGCGCATCGTGGCTGTGCTACTACCGTGCCCTGCAAATCGGCGAAGCATCAAAGGTAGTGCCGATTGACAAGCTGAGCGTTGTGATAACCCTTGTTTTGGCTTTTGTTTTTCTGCACGAGGAATTCACGGCAAAATCCCTCATCGGCTGCGTTTTGATTGCAATCGGAACATTGGTTATGGTTATGTAAGTAAAAGCGAGAATACATAAAAAATCGCCCGAAGAACGGTTAAATTCTTCGGGCGATTATCATTGCGGAATAGGAATTTCGTTCAAGCCGTTATGCGACGTATGCTAAGCCTGCGGGTCTTGTGATAAGACCTGCAAAGAAATCGGCAATTCTTGTGAAGAAATTGGATACCGATTCAAAAACCTTTGAGAAGGATGCGAAGAAATCCGAGAATGAGGCAAATACACCGTTCTGTACGCCTGACGGAGTCAAGTTGGAGAAGCTGTAATAAATCGAAACCTTAGCGCTTGTGAGGTTCAGCTTCGTTGTCCAGAAATTCAACGGATTTTCTTTTGACGGGTTTTCAGGCCAAAGTGCATCGTTGATGTAAACCTCGCATTCATCGGCAAATCTGTAGCCGAAATCTGCGTTGATATAGCCTACGCCGGCAAGGAGCTGTGTTTTTTCATCAACTGCCTGACTGGAAACTACAAGGAAGCAGCCATCACTGACCTTGTTTCGGGCGGACCAATCTGCAAATGATTCATCGGGCTCTTGATTGGGGATTGTGACCTCAACCTTGTCGATATATTTGATTTCGCATTTCTTTGCCTCAAAAGTGTATTCGGCATAGAAAATATTTTTGTTTTTCTTATCCTGCTCTTTTTTCTCGATCTCCTTGCCGTTGATAACAAGGCGAGTGTTCTCAGCCGAGCCTGCGAAAGCGAGCTTGATTGTGTAGGTTGCACCTGTAAGGAATGAATCTATAACAGGGTTGCCCTTTTCATTTGCTGCCGCAACATAAGTCATACCTGCGAATTTCGGGTTTTGATTAATTTGGAATGCCACCTCTGCAACATACAGACCGCCGACATTTTTGGGGAAGCTATACCTTAATGTCGATGTTTCTGCGGCACTTGCGGTGAACGGAACCGCACATAAAAGCATAACGATTGACATGATAATTGCTAATGTTTTTTTCATTACAATAAACCTCCTTGAGTTTATGTTGAGTTTATTATACCATAGTAAACAATTTTTGGCAAGCTGTTTTTGAAAAATGTTTATTTTCACTAAAATTCAAAAAGTCTTGTGGTAAATCAGTTGTGAAATCGCACAAACGCCGTTTTTGCCGTCCAAAACAAGCTGCAAAATAACAGCTATTGCAAAGAGGATTAAAATGTAATATAATTGTTTTATAATTATTAAAGAGGTCATTTTATGATTAGGATTAACCAGATAAAGCTGCCGCTTGATGCAGGTGAGGATGAAATTATCAAAGCCTGCGCCAAGGCTTTGCATTGCTCCGCAAGAAAAATCAAAAGCGTTGAGGTTGCAAGGCGCAGTGTTGATTCACGCAAAAAGAACGACATTCAGTTCGTTTATAACCTTAACCTCACCGTTGAGGGTGACGAGGAGGCGTTCATCGCCAAGAGCGGCGGCAAGGCTGAAAAATATACGCCGTTCAGCTATACCCTGCCGCAAAATCTGCGCATGAGCAAGCTCCCCGTTGTCATCGTCGGCTTCGGTCCTGCAGGCATATTCGCCGCACAGACGCTTGCAAAAAGCGGCATCAAGGTGATTGTGCTTGAGCGTGGTGACGATGTTGAAAACCGCACCAAGGCGGTCAACCGCTTTTGGAGCGAAAGGGAGCTTGACGAAAACTCCAACGTGCAATTCGGTGAGGGCGGCGCCGGCACTTTTTCAGACGGCAAGCTCACCACGGGAATAAAAGATTCCCTCTGCCGTCAGGTTTTTCTTGAATTTGCTGCACACGGCGCACCGCAGGAGATACTTTGGTCTGCAACGCCGCACATTGGCACGGATAAGCTTGCAGGCGTTGTTAAATCGATGCGTGAGGAGATTATCTCCCTCGGCGGCGAGGTCAAGTTCCGTTCACGCTTGACAGGGCTTATCACGGCAAACGGCTTTATCCACGGCGTTGTTTACGAGGATGCTGAGGGCAAAACCGCCGAAATCGAAACCGATACGCTGATTTTGGCAATCGGTCATTCCGCCCGTGATACTGTTGAAATGCTCCACGCAAGCGGAATTAAAATGATGCAAAAGCCCTTTTCCGTCGGCACAAGAATTGAGCATCCGAGGGAATTCATCAACAAGGCACAATACGGCGAATTTGCCAACCATCCACGCCTTGCCACAGCCGATTACAAGCTCAGTGCACATCCGCAGGGCGGCAGAGGCGCTTACACCTTCTGTATGTGCCCGGGCGGCACGGTTGTTGCCGCCGCAAGCGAAAAGGGCAGGGTTGTTGTCAACGGTATGAGTGAATATGCACGAATGGCGGAAAATTCCAACTCGGCAATCCTTGTCGGCATTGAGCCGCAGGATTTCGGCAGCGACCATCCGCTTGCAGGTATGCACCTGCAAAGGGAAATTGAAAGCAAGGCGTTTGTTGCCGCAGGCGGCGATTACAAAGCTCCCTGCCAGCTTGTCGGCGATTTTCTCAACAACGAGCCTTCGACCGCTCTCGGCAATGTCAGACCGAGCTGTCCGACAGGCGTTACACCCTGCGACATCAGAGCTTGCCTGCCACAAAAGGTAACGGACACGATTGCCGATGCGCTGATTAAATTCGACAAGCAGATCAAGGGCTTCGCAATGGCTGATGCGGTGCTGACCGCTCCAGAAAGCCGTTCGTCATCGCCCGTCAGAATCACGAGGGATGAATACTACCAATGCAACATCGGCGGCATTTACCCCTGCGGCGAGGGTGCAGGCTATGCAGGCGGCATTGTTTCCGCAGGTGTTGACGGTATCCGTGTTGCTGAGGCCGTGTTAAAAGACGAAAATAATTTTTAATAAGAAACAAAAAAACGCCGCCGAACAGCCTTTGTTCGACGGCGTGAAATCTTTTAGGGGAAGCGCTATCTATATCAAACGGGGTGTCCCCGTGTTTGCCGTGGTCGGTGAGCTTACACACACCTTAACTTAAGCGTTGTTATTAGCCATATAGTTAAGAAGTGCGTTAAGCTCATAAGCCTTTGCAAGCTTGCGGAAGATGTTCTTCTCCTTGTTCATCTGGTTGATGAGCTGATTTTCCTTTTTGTACATAACTTTTGCAAACATTCTTTTTATCTCCTTTCTCTCTTTCGTTTACAACCATATTCTAATCCATTATAGTCAATTTGTCAAGACTTTTTGCACAAATAAAAGATATTCGGTTTGTGCAGATTGCACAACAAGAAAGAAATCGAAAAAATCCATCGCTAAACAGTTTACACTAACCAAGACGATATTTTTTGTGCATTTCGCACAACAAAAGTGCGGTTTTTTTACATTTTGAAATTTATTTTCTTTTTTAGCAAAATAATCTTTGTGAAAGTTTATTTTTAGTTTTCGTTAATTTGCCAAGCTGTTTTTTGGCGCAAAAAAGCTCCTGTTCGGCTGAACAGGAGCTTTCTGTTTTGATTAAAAATCAATTATTCAACTGTAACTGTGCCATCCTCGGCAACTGTGATTTTCATTCCGTCTTTAACATAGTCGAGGAAATCGTCGCCAAGGCAATCGATAACAGGCATCGGGCTATCTGTCCAAACAGCGCCGAGAACCGCACCTGCGCAAGCAAGTGAATCGATATGCTGTGAGAAAAGCATACAAGCAGGGTTACGCTCCATAACCTTTGCGCAGTAAAGAACCATACCGCCCGTTGTTGAGCCGATTGTCTGAGGCAGACAAAGAGCTGTTCCTACCATAGGCTTGTTATAAAGGTCGGCATTGTTTTGGTCGCCGCACTTTGCAGCCTTATCGCCGAACTGAAGCGCATTCTGGAAAGAGGCAAGCGTATTGAAGCCGCCGTGAGAAACAAGTGCATCTGCCTTGCAAGTACCCGGAACAACAGGGCGTCCTTTAAACTGTTTCATCTCACTTTACCTCCTTTGTGATGATGCTGAGAATTTCATCGCTCTTATAGTAACGAGATGTTGTATAAGTGCGGAGCTTATTTGAGTTTGTGATAACAGGCATCTTCTTGCAAAGAGGATTGTTCATATACATCAGCGGGCAAATGTAGCTGAGGATAACGCCTGTGTCAGCAAGCTTTTTGGCATAAGGAGTTTTGTTGAACTCCTCGATAACTGCAGGAGCTGCGGTGAAAACCGTCGGAACGGAAACCTTTTTAAGACCGTTCTTTTTAAGCTCTGCGGCAACATTATCAGTCCATTCAACAAGCTGAGCGTGTGAAAGGTGGGGGCAGCCAACGAAGCAAAGCTTCGGAGCAGCGTCCTTATTCTTCCACATAACAGGATAATTCGCCTGAACTCTCTCAAGCTCAGCATCGTCGATTACATAAACCTTTGCATCCTCGGTGATAAGGCTTGCACCCGATTCAACAGCCTCGGGTGTGAGGTTTTCGATATGGTAAAGACCGACTGCACCGTTTGATGCGGTTGCAGCACCGAAATCCTTGAGGTATGCCTTGGTATCATCATCGAGAGTTGTGCCAATCCACTTATCGAGTCCCTTAATGAAGGGAACATCCTCCATAACCTTCATACCGATTGCCGAACCGAGGATTTGAGCCTCGGGCTTTTTGGTCGTTTTAACCTCGACAACCCATGTTGCCTTTCTGCCCTCATCGGTGACAAGACCGAAATAAGGAACCTTGCCAACGATTGAGCCGAAAAGCTCGATAATGCCTGAGTTACGGTTACATCTTGCGCCGAGAACGGAGTTTGCGAAAACAACAGCAGAAGACTCAGCCCAAGAGAGAACCTCGCCCTTTTTGGGTGTGTTGCCGACCTCATCCATATAGCAGGTGCAGGTGTATGATTTGTCGTCAATCAAGCCGAGCTTTTGAAGCTGTGCATCGTAGCTATCCTGCTTTGTGTACATAAACTTGTTGAAAACAAGCTTCTGGAGCAGGTTTGCAGGAACCTTGGGATCAAGCGGCTTGGGGTCAACGGAGAACTTCTGGCTTGAAAGCGCACCGCCCTCAATAAGCTGATCCATCAAATCGTAAACAGGGCTCATAACCTTCAAGCCGAAGCTTGTAACAAGGTGGCCCATTTTGCTTTCGACAGGAACCATTTTGGTTGCACCGAAAGCTTCACCGTACATAACAAGGGTTTTCATAACCTTTGCCATTGCCTCGCCCTTTGAGCCGTTAAGAATATCCAGCTCTTCTTGGGTGAGATTCATTTTGTAATTCATCTAAACTATTCCCCTTTCCGATTGTTTGCATCGGTTTTTAAAGCTTTATGCCGCAGAACATCATTCCGTCGCATAAAACTTTAATATGGCCACACCGCCGAAAAAGCGGTGTGGTCACTGTTTTTGATTGTTACGATTACGGAAGTGAATCAAAGAATTTCTGTACAATCTCGCCGAACTCATAAAGGAAATCCTTGAGCCACTCGAGAATATTGAGCAAAGTTGTCATTTGTTTTCCCTCCCCTTCCTGAAAATATGTTTCTTTTTCGTGCGGAACAAAATGCTGATATTCCGCTACTGAAATTTTATCACACATTTCAACAGTTTTCAAGAGCTTTTGTGTTAATTCTGCCACAAAATATATTTTCTTGACACGCACAGTATCTTATTATATAATATTTAAAGAATTATAAGTATAAGGAGAGGTGTCGGCAAATGAAAAAAATGCTTAAAAGAGTGGTTACGCTCTGCGTGAGTGCCGCTTTGGTTGCGCTTCTTTGCCTAACGGCATCTGCAGCAAGCTTCAACAAATACGGTGTCAGCGTTAACGGCGAGGTCACTCTCGCAGACAGCGGCGACATCGTTTTCAGCTATACCGTCAAAAATCATAACGATTTTTCCGTTACGGATTTCAGCTTTGCCCCACAAGCACCCGATGGCTACAAGGCTCAGTCCAATGGGCTGATTCTCAAGAGCTTTGGTGCTGATGAGGAGCGCAGCGGTTCCCTTATTTTTTTGACCGATGCCAACGCAAGGAAGGCTTCCGTTCGCACAGGAATCACGGTTGCCCTGATTGCCGCCGCAATCATCGCCGTGCTTATCTTTGCCCGCAAGCGTGAAAAAACGCTTGCCCTGCTGCTGGCGCTCTGCCTCGTTTTGCCGCTTATGCCGCTCAACGCTTCGGCTTCGGCAAATTTCAAGGCGGAATACGATTACACTCTCAACTGCAAAGCCAACGGCAGCACTTATCCAATCGATTTGAGCATTGCTTTTGAATCCGAAACCGAAATCACACGAAGTATTCTGCTCACGGCAACACCGAACCACGAAAGTGGCTCAACGCTGACGGATTTTTCGGTCAGCTTCAGCGGCAAGGCAATCTCCGCAGACGAAATCACAAGCATCGGCTATTCCGTTGCGAGCGAGGTTGACGATTGGGAAGCCGATTTTGCCGATGATTTTGAAATGAGTGGCTGTGCCTTTGAGGGCGATGTTCCGATTAAAAAGGGCGAAAACAAAATCACCGTTACCGCCGTCACGGACACAGGCAAAACCAAGAGCGAGGAATTCACCTTTACCTTCGATAACGGTGAGCTTTACGCATACAAGCAAGACGAAGTTGCAACACAAGACGAAGTCACATTCGTCAAAAATGTGATTAACGTATATTTCCAAAGCGAAGCAACCTCCGAGGAAATCGATGCTTTCGTTGCCGCTCACGGCGAGCGTATCGGCGAAATCAACGGCGTAAAAATGGTTCAAATCCGAGTCGATGCCGAATCGCTGGACGAGCTTAACGCCAAATGCGCCGAATTTGAGAAAAACGCAATCGTCAAATCCGCAATCATCGAAGCGGTTGTGCCGCTCATTTCTCTTGCTGAGTCGAGCAAAGCCGCTCCGAACGACCCTTGGTGCAACAGCAATGAGGATAATTCAGACGGCAGTCTTGACGTTCTGTGGGACGAAAGCTACCCAAGCGGAAGAAACTGGCATTACGAGGCGTTGGAAGCCTTGAGCGCACGCAAATACAGCTCTTATTATCAAAATGTGAAGCTCGGCGTTGTCGATACAAGCATCCACGCAGAGCACGAGGATTTCAAAAGCGACCTCATCATGCTCGATGCAACCTCAGACGGTTCAAACCAAAATTACACTAACGACAGCAACTATTTTTCTACCCTTTCCGAGAAAAACCACGGCACTCATGTCACAGGCATCATCGCCGCAACAGCCGATAACGGCATCGGCATAGCAGGTCTTGTGCCTGATGTCAACATATATTCATCAAACTGGAATGCCGCCTCGAACTATTATTCAGACTCAGCAATCAGCAATGCGGTTTCTTACATTGTCCAAGCCCTGACCGATCAGGTCACATCGGGCGCAAAGGCAATCAACTTCTCGCTCGGAATCAACAATTCCACAAAAAAGAGCGATCCGAGCTATAACCCGTATCTCAATCCCCTGCCCGATTCCGTGCTTTACGCAACGGCAAAGCCCTGCGCCGCCGCTATCGATTCGCTCATCAATGCGAACAAGGAATTTGTTGTTATTCAATCCTCCGGCAACGGAATTGTTGACACAAGAATTTCCGACACGGCAAGACGAAGCGCAGATGCTTACCTCAACGGTCTTTTCTGTTCAATCAGAGAGGGCGAGGATTACGGCAAAATCAGCACCGCCAATGTTTTGAACAGAATCATTATTGTCGGTGCGGTTCAGCGCTTTTCAAAGAGCAACGGCGAATGGTGCGCCCTGATGTGGCAATACGGCAACAGCGGCGACAGAGTCGATGTCTATGCCCCTGGCTGTAACATTTTCAGCACCGTTGCATCATATACTCAAGACGGTCAAACCTACCGCTACGCCTATGACACAGGCACTTCGATGGCAGCGCCGTGCATTACGGCGATTGCAGGCATCTGCTTCTCGGTCAACCCCACGCTCAGCGGCTCTGAGGTCAAAAGCATCATTTGCGACAAGAATAACAGCAGATGGATTGCTTATGACTGCACCTCGGTCGATGCCGCAACAGGTCTTGACCGCCATCCGTTCACAGGCAACAGCATTATGCCGAGCCTGCTCCTCTGCGCAGAAGCGGCGCTGAAAACGCTCGGCGGCCGTGCCGATTACGCCCAGCTCAACCGCACCTTGGCGATAATCAATTCTCTCGTACCGGAGCAGTACAGCAACTATGACGAAGTCAAGCCGCAGCTTGACCTTGCACTTGCAAGCATCAATTACGATTTATATCCGTTCCAGCAGGAGCTTGTCACCCAAAAGAACCTTGAGCTGCTCGGCATTTTGAATCAGCTCAAAGAGGTCGTTCCCGCAAACTATGACAAGGTCGATGCCGCAATCAAGCGAGCCGAGGCATTAAAGCAAAACGATTATTTTGATTTTTCCGCAGTTACCGAGGCAATCAACGCAGTTGACCGAACAAAATATGACAATGAGCAGGCAGAGGTCGATAAAATGGCTCAGGCGATTAACGATGCGATTGATGCGCTTGTGCCAAAGCCTGCTCTCGACAGCGATTTTTCGTATGATATAGTATTCGATGACACAGAAAAGCTCGTTGTCGTAACGCCCTATGTAGTTGATTATCTTCAGGATTCAATCACCTGCTCAGACAGCTATGATATAGCCTACACCCCCAACAGCGGCGGCAATTATTCAACAGGTGCAGTCCTCACCTTAACAGGCGAAAAGACAACCTTGAGCTACACCGTTGCAACGCTCGGCGATGTTGACGGTGACGGCGATATTGACGGCGGTGACGGATTCCTTATCAATATGTACAGCCTCGGCTTGGCAAAGCCGCAATCCACCGCACAAGCCGTTGCGGCGAATGTTGACTGCTTTGACGGAATCGATGAATACGATTTGGAATATCTCTGCTCCGCACTGATGTTGAATGACGAAATCTATAACGCTTATACTCCGAGGTGAGCCTTTTGAATATACTTGCTATAGGCGACGTTACAGGCACGCAGGGCTGTGAATACCTGCGCAAGCGTTTGCCGAGCATAAAAAAACTGCATAAAATCGATTTCTGCATCGTCAACGGCGAAAATTCGGCGGCAGGCAACGGAATCACTCCGCAATCTGCCGAATTTCTGCTTGACAGCGGTGTGGATTTCATCACCACAGGCAACCATTGCTTCCGCCGCAAGGAGGTTTACGATTATCTGGAAGCCTCACGCAATGTTATCCGCCCTGCGAACTATTACTCGGGCAACCCGGGCAAGGGCTTTGCCGTTGCGGATTTGGGCAGCGTTAGGCTGGGCATAATAAACCTTGCAGGCAATGCTTTTATGGAGGGCGGCAATCCGTTTATTGCCGCTGACGAAATTCTGAAGGAGCTTAAAGACTGCAAAATCATCCTTTGCGATTTCCACGCCGAAGCCACGGGAGAAAAAAGAGCCTTGGGCTTCTACCTCGATGGCAGAGTCAGCGCCGTTTTCGGCACGCACACCCATGTGCAAACCGCCGATGAGCAAATCCTCCCCAACGGCACAGGCTATATAACCGACCTCGGTATGACAGGACCTGTGCAATCGGTGCTTGGCGTAGAGCCGCAAATCATCATCGGCAAGCTCAAAACAGGTATGCCGAACAGGTTTGACATTGCAGACGGCGAATGTATGCTCAACGGTTGCATTTTCACCGTTGACAAGCAAAGCGGCAAAACGACCGCCGTTGAAAGACTCAATGTAAGGGGCTGATAAAATGACTGTTACAAAAAGAATAACCTGTCTGTTGCTCGGCCTGCTTATGCTGATGCTGTGCGCCTGCTCCGATAACAGCGATGAGCAAGCAGGCACAGACGGCGGTAACACGGTTGACGAACAAAAAGAGCCAACCTCGATCACCTTGCCGATTGCTTACAATGACACTCTTGATCCGTTCAGAGCCGAAAGCGCAGTTAACCGCTCGCTTGTGACCTTGCTCTATGACGGGCTTATATATATCGATAAAAATTTTGAACCACAGCTTTTGCTCGCTTCGTCTTACACGCTGAACGACAAAGCTCTGACGGTAGCGCTCGCTTCTGCCGCCTTTTCCGATGGCAGCACACTAACTGCCGACGATGTTACCTATTCCTTTGAAAAAGCCAAGCAGAGCGATTACTATTCAGCAAGGCTCTCCAACCTCAAAAGTGCATCAGCCGTCGGCAATTCCGTCACCTTCACCCTCGGCAGTACGGATATTTTCGCCCTCTCCTGCCTCGATTTTCCGATTGTTAAAAGAGGTACGGTTCAGGCAATCAGCGAAAGCACAAAGCTTTATAACATTACTCCGCCGATTGGCTGCGGCAGATACGAAATTGACGGAATTGTTCCCGTCGCAACGCTCAAATCCAACCCAAGCTGTATTCGTAAGGATAAAACGGCAATCGACATAATTAACCTCTTTCAGGTCAGCGACAGCGACGGTATGGCTTACGGTCTGCAAATCGGCAACTACGATTATTGGTACAACGATTTGAGCAACGGAGAATACAGCCGAGTTAACGCAGGCGTTTCCGTTGTTCCGACGAATAACATCATCTATATTGCGTTCAACAGCAACAAAGCGATATTCCGCCAAGTCGAGGTTCGCAAGGCAGTTTCAATGCTCATTAACCGTGACGAAATAACCTCGCAGAGCTTCCAAGGTCACGGCACGCCGAGCGTTCTGCCGTTCAACCCGAACTGGGCGCAGACAAAGAACATCACGCCAAACGGCAAAACCGTTGCTCAAGCCGAGCAGGCAATCTCGCTTTTGGAAAGCGCAGGCTATAAAAGCATCAACGCTTACGGCTACCGCAGCAGTAACTCCCTCAGCCTGACGGCGAACCTTGTTGTTTGCAAAAGCAACAGCTTCAAAAAGGCCGCCGCCCAGCAAATCAAGGAACAGCTCGCCGAAGCAAACTTCAACGTTCGCATCACGGAGCTGAGCACCAAGGAATACAAAAAGGCTGTTGAGGAGGGCAATTTCGATATGTACCTCGGCGAAATCAAAATCACGCCGAATATGGATTTATCCTCGCTATTCAAGGAAAGCGGAATTGCAAACGCCGCCGTTTGGTCGGAGGATGACGGAGGCAGGGTTATTAACCAAAGCTCCTCCGCTTATTTCGATTTCAAAAGCGGCAAAATGTCAATGAGCGATTTCTGCAACCTCTTCGAGCAGGAAGCACCGTTTGTTCCCGTCTGCTACCGAAGCGGAATCGAAATCTACTCACGCAGCTTCAAAACGGAAATAACAGGCACCTGTTACGATAATTTTTACAACATCGGCTCTTGGTCGATTGACAAGACAAGTAAGTAAAGGAGAGAAACAATATGATTAAGCTTGAAAATCATCTCGGTACGATTGAAATGTCACAAAGCTATTTTGTTGCCTTGATCGGCCGTGCCGCTTCATCCTGCTTCGGCGTTGCAGGAATGGCAAACAGCAACAAACGCCAACAAATCCGTTCGTTCATCAAAAAGACCCAATTCTTTGCTGACCAGGGTGTTGCCGTGCGCAGGGATAACGATTTGCTTAACATCGAACTGCACATAATCGTGACATACGGCTTGAACATATCGGCAATTTGTCAAAGCATTGTTAACAAGGTCAAATACACCGTCGAAAAATCGACCGGCTTGCAGGTTGGCGATATTAAAGTTTTTGTTGACGGCATGAAAGCAGAAAGTTGAGGATAAACATTGATTAACGGTAATACTTTAAGAGACGGCATAATTTCCGCCGCCAACAATATCGACAACAGCAGGAAGGCTGTTGATGCACTCAATATCTTCCCCGTGCCCGACGGTGACACAGGCACAAATATGTCAATGACAATTCGTGCCGCCGCAAGAGAATTAAGCGTTCTGCCCGACGGTATGACAGCAGGCGACATTGCCGCCAAAGCCGCCTCAGCTTTGCTCAGAGGCGCAAGAGGTAATTCAGGCGTTATTCTTTCGCTTGTGTTCCGTGGCTTCTCAAAGGCTCTCAAGGGCGTTGATGAGGCTGATGCAAAGGCTCTCTCAAAAGCGCTTAAAGAGGGCACAAAATCCGCCTACGGTGCGGTTATGAAGCCGACCGAGGGCACGATTCTCACCGTTGTACGCAAAGCAAGCGAAAAGGGTGAGGAGCTTATTAAGAGCGAAATCTCTGCACCCGAATTTTGGTCGCAAATCTGCATCGCCACCAAAGAAGCGCTTGACCAAACGCCCGAAATTCTGCCCGTACTCAAGCAGGCAGGCGTTGTTGATGCAGGCGGTCAGGGACTTCTGCTCATTTTCGAGGGTATGCGCAGCGTGTTCAACGGCGAGGGCATTATCGAATCCGCCACAGGAGAGGTTGCCGCACCTGTTAAATCAGTTGCAAACACAGTTGCAAATGAGGATATAAAATTCGGCTATTGCACCGAATACATTGTCAACCGCACCTCCAAAAATGTTGACGATCCAATCAAGCTCCGTGCTTATCTTGAATCAATCGGCGATTGCGTCGTTGTTGTTGACGATGATGAAATCATCAAGGTTCATGTTCATTCAAATGAGCCAGGCAACGCAATTCAGGCAGGCATCAAGTACGGCGCACTTGTAAACATCAAAATCGATAATATGCGCTATCAGCACAGCAACAATATCATCGAAGCTTCGGCTATGCCGCAGGAAGCTGAGCCGATGCCGCAGGCAGTTGAAGCGGAAAAGCAGTTCGGCTTCGTTGCCGTTTGCGCAGGTGAAGGCTTTGCCGAAATGTTCAGCGAGCTTGGCTGTGATCAGGTTGTCAGCGGCGGTCAAACAATGAACCCCAGCACAGATGACATTCTCCGTGCCGTTCTCGCAACTCCTGCGGAGCATATCTTCATCCTGCCCAACAACAAGAACATCATTATGGCGGCAGAGCAGGTTATTCCGCTTTGCGATAAGGGAATCAGCGTGCTTCACACAAAAACAGTTCCGCAGGGCATTGCCGCAATGCTGAACTTTGACGAAACGAAATCCGCCGATAAGAACCACCTTGAGATGATGAAGGCCGCAGGCAAGGTCGGCACAGGCCTTGTAACCTACGCCGCCCGTGACAGCGAGGTTAACGGCCAAAGGGTCAAGCAGGGACAAATCCTCGGCATTGAGGACGGCAAAATCACCGTAATCGAGGTTGATGCGGTCAAGGCAGGCTACAAGGTTGCACGCCGCCTTTACAAGAAGCTCAACGCCTCGATGATTACGATTTACTACGGCGAGGAATCCAGCGAGGAACACGCAAACGCATTGGCAAGCTTGATCCAATCACGCTGCACCGATGCCGATATCAACATCATTCCCGCAGGTCAGCCGATTTATTATTTCACAATCGCAGTTGAATAATTATGCTCAATTTTAACAGCCCTATTCAATATTTAAAAGGAGTCGGCGAAGCTCGCGCCAAGCTTTTCGGTAAGCTCGGCGTTGAGAGCGTCGGCTCTCTTGTGCGTTTATATCCTCGCAACTATGAGGATTGGAGCAAAACCTGCTCAATTCTCGATGCGCCGATCGGTCAATACTGCTGTGTTAAAGCAATGGTTTGCCACCCCGTTTCAAAAGCGCTCATCCGCAAGGGCTTGACGATTTACAAAACCGAGGTCACCGATGGCGAAGCCATTATGAAAATCACGATTTTCAACAACAGGTTTGCCGCAGATAAGCTTGAAATCGGTGAAGAATATCTTTTCTTCGGCAAGGTGAGTGAGAACGGCTTTTTCCGTGAGATGAACACTCCGCAAATCGAAAAAGCTACAAGCGGCGAAAGGATAAGACCGATTTATCCGCAAACCAAGGATTTAACCTCAAGGGTTATAGAAAGCTGCGTTAAAAAAGCATTGGAAACGCTCGATGAATACCCAGAGGATATACTCAACCCCTCTTTGCGTGCGCAATACGCTTTGAGCGATTATAAAACCGCACTTTTCAACATCCACTTCCCGAAAACGGAAAACGATATTCTTGCCGCACGCAGGCGGCTGGGCTTCGAGGAGCTTTTTCTGCTTCAGCTCGGTCTGCTCCTGATGCGTGGCAGAAACCGCAAAACAACAGGCACAAGAATTTGCGAAAACCATATTCGTGAATTCTTACAGCTTTTGCCCTTTGAGCTGACAGGCGCACAAAAGCGTGCGATTGACGAAGCGCTCCGTGATATGGCAACAGACACGCCGATGAGCCGCCTTTTGCAGGGCGATGTCGGCAGCGGTAAAACCGCAGTTGCCGCCGCCTTGGCATATAACTGCGCAAAAAACGGCTGTCAGAGTGCGATTATGGCTCCGACGGAAATTCTCAGCCAGCAGCATTACCGCACCTTTTCGAGCCTGCTCAAGGATACAGGTCTGCGTGTTGAGCTGCTTGTCGGTTCAACGCCTGCCGCACAGAAAAAGCTAATCAAGGAAGCGCTCCGAAACGGCGAAATCGATATTTTGATTGGCACGCACGCCTTAATTCAAAAGGATGTTGTTTTCAGCAGGCTCGGTCTTGTCGTAACCGATGAACAGCACCGTTTCGGTGTCGGTCAGCGTGCCGCACTCAACAGCAAGGGCAACAATCCACACACGCTTGTTATGTCCGCAACGCCGATACCACGCACACTTGCGCTGATGATTTACGGCGATTTGGATGTCAGCGTGCTGAATGAGCTGCCTGCAGGCAGGCAAAAAATCGAAACCTTTGCAATCAACGGCTCAATCCGCCAACGAGCTTACGGCTATGTTAAAAAGCACCTTGACGAAGGGCGGCAGGGCTATATTGTCTGTCCACTTGTTGAAGAAAGCGACTGTCTTGATTTGGCGGCGGCGGAAAAATATGCGGAGCATTTGCAGAAAAACGAGTTCAAGGATTACAGCCTCGGTCTGCTCCACGGCAAAATGAAGCCGAAGGACAAGGAGGATGTTATGCGCCGCTTTGCCGAGGGCGAAATACAGCTCCTTGTTTCGACAACCGTTGTTGAGGTTGGCGTGGATGTGCCGAACGCCGTGATTATGGTGATTGAAAACGCCGAGCGTTTCGGTCTTTCTCAGCTTCACCAGCTTCGAGGCAGAGTCGGCAGAGGTGAGTATAAATCAACCTGCATCCTCATTTCCGACGCTAAGGGCGACACGGCACGGCAACGCCTTAAAATTATGACTCAAACCACAGACGGCTTCAAAATTGCCGATGAGGATTTGAAGCTCAGAGGTCCCGGCGACTTCTTCGGTGCAAGACAGCACGGCTTGCCCGAAATGAAAATCGCCGATTTAACCAAGGATATGGCTCTGCTCTCAGGCGCAAAGCAAGCCGCACAGCAGGTGCTTGACGATGACCCGCTCCTTGCAAAAAAAGAAAATGCACCGCTTAAAAAAGCAGTGCTTGATTTGTTTGAAAATATGGAATGATTATTTGAAAACCCTTACTCTTGCACGGATTTTACCCTTTTTCGTTTCACGGGCGATTCCCTCATAAATGAATCTGCCCTTGCCACGCACGGAAACAACGAACCCTGCCGCCAAAGCTGCGGCGGGGTTTTCATTTAGCAGGCTGTTTACGCTCACCCTGTCCTGCTCAACAAGCCCCTTGCTCAGCGAGCGTGAAATGTTATAGACCGATGCGATAAGGCAATCCAGCCGTTCGGAGGCAACAACAAATTCTTCAATCTCAGGCAAAGCCACGCTCTCGGTCGGCGGAGCTTCAACAACGGCGCATTTAACCGTTGTGCGGCGAACCTGATTAAGGTTTTCGATAATATAATCGGTTATGCTGTTTTCGCAAAAGAGATAGCCGCAGTTGCCGTGAACAATAATATCGCCGAGAACCTCACGCTTGATGCCGAGCGCCATAACCGAGCCGAAAAAATCACGGTGGCTCAGTTCATCGGCAAACTTCATCTGCACAGGCTCGATTTTAACGCAATCGATCGGAGGGAACGCTTCATAGCCGCACATTTCCTCACTGCCAAAGCATGCAATGCGCCGCTCCGCACCGCTGTAGCCGCCGAAAAATTCAACTGCTCCGAGCTTCATCGAGCTGAGCAACGCCTGCTCCGCAACGGTTAAAAAGCTCGAATAAACCCAAATATTGCGGTTGAAGGAACGGCTGTAAAGCTCCTCAAATCGGTTTTTCAAAAGCTGATTTTCTTCCATTTTGCTCCCTCAAACGAATTGCTTGGATTTTTCAAAAAGCATTGCCGCACATTTACGGCAAGCCTTCTTGCCGCCGAAATCGAAGGTATCCTCGGTTGCTCCGCAGAACACGCACGCCGATGAATATTTTTTAAGGATAATATAATCGCCGTCGGTAAAAACTTCGAGATAATCACGGTTTTCTTTTATATCAAGGCTCTTGCGCAGCTCCTTTGGCAAAACGATTCTGCCTGCGCTGTCAAGCTGTCTTGTGATTCCTGTTGATTTCATTTTTATCCCCCAGAATGTTAAATAATCGTCTGCTATGATTGTAGCACAAAAAGCCGAGCGGTTCAACACCGAAGCGCAAAGTGAAACGGAGACAGCTTCAAAAGTTGCCTCCGTTTCTGAATTTCAGCTCTTAAATTTATTCGGAAGTTTTAACAAAATCCGCAAACTGCTTTGCAAGGCGCTTAATATCCTTGCCTGTGGTGTTGATGCAAATATCGTAATTTATCGGGTCTGCCCATTTGCCGCCCGTGTAGAATTGGTAATATTTTGCCCTTGCACGATCGATTTCGTTGATTTTCGCACGGTATTCCCTGTCCTTCATAATCTCATCACGGGGCGCACGAAGCTTACAGCGAATAACTCTCGATTCAATATCCGCAAACAGACGGATTCTCAGCGGATTGAACTCACTCAAGCAATAATCTGCACAGCGACCGACGATAACGCAGTTCGATTTTTCTGCCAGCTCCTTAAGCAGGTTGCTCTGCTCAATGAAAATCGAATTCTGCTGTTCCCAAACGACATCCATCATCGGCGAGAAGGAATGACCGATTGTAATCGGGTAAAGCACAGCGGGGCGTTGCTCGTTCAAGCCGTGGATATATTCCTCGGCAAAGTTTGTGCGCTTTGCAAGCTCCGTTATAATTTCACGGTCATAATATGCGTAGCCGAGGTTATCCGCAAGGCGGCGTGCAAACTCTCTGCCGCCGCTGCCGAATTCACGGCTGATGGTTATAACTTTATTCATAAAATCACTCTCTGTTCAAATTATTCTTCTTCCATTCTTGCCTTTGCTTCTTCAATTACCTTTTGCTGAACATTCATCGGAGCATCCTCGTAACGAACAAACTCAAAGGTGAAATGACCTCTGCCATGGGTAACAGAACGGAGAACTGTTGCGAAATCGCCCATTTCCGCCATCGGAACTTCAGCCACGAATTCCTGCAAGGCAGGCTCATCCGACGGACCCATACCGATAACTCTGCCACGGCGTTTTGTGATATCGCCCATTATGTCGCCGAATTTTGACTCGGGCATATAAACCTTGAGCGTGCCGTAAGGCTCTAAAATCGTCGGCTGTGCTTCGGGAATTGCAGCCTTAAATGCAAGACTTGCCGCCGTTTTGAATGCCATTTCCGAAGAATCGACAGGGTGGTAAGAGCCATCGTGCAGGGCGGCTTTAATGCCAACCATCGGGTAGCCTGCAATCAAGCCCTTTGCAACGCAATCACGCAAGCCCTTTTCAACAGCAGGGAAGAAGTTTTTGGGAACTGCTCCGCCGACAACCTCATCAGAGGTGAAGACGAAATCCTCCTCGCCGCTGTATGGTTCAAACCTGATCCAAACATCGCCGAACTGACCGTGACCGCCAGATTGCTTCTTGTGTCTGCCCTGCTTATCAACAACCTTGCGTATCGTTTCACGGTAAGCCACACGGGGAACAGTCAAATCGACCTCAACGCCGAATTTTGCCTTGAGCTTGGACTTGATAACATCAAGGTGCTGTTCGCCCAAGCCGCTGACGATCTGCTCACGGGTTTCTTTGTTTGTGTAATATCTGATAGTCGGGTCTTCCTCCGCAAGGCGCATAAGACCTGCGGCGACCTTTTCTTCTTCGCCCTTTTTGCGCACATTAACTGCCATCGACATACAGGGTGCAGGGAATTCAACGGGATCGAGAACGACCTCATGCTTTGGAGCATAAAGCGTATCGCCCGTGTTCACGCCGCTCAGCTTTGTAACTGCGCCGATGTCGCCTGCAGGAATTGAGGAAGCATCCTCCTGCTTAATGCCCTTAACATTGATGACCTTACCCATTCTCTCAGGCTCGCCTGTGCGTGAGTTAACAGCGGCAGTATCGCTCGTAAGCTTGCCTGAAATGACCTTAAAGAAGCTCATCTTGCCAACAAACGGGTCGGCAATCGTCTTGAAGCAGATTGCGGCAAGAGGACCGTTTTCATCGCAGGCAAGACCTGCTTCGCCTGCATTATCTGCGGCGTTCGGGGCAAAATTAACAATGCCGTCAAGGAACATATCAACAGCGTCCATTGTATAACCGCAGCAAGCGAAAACAGGTGTGACTGTACCGCTTGCAATGCCATCTTTAAGTGCGTGTACGATTTCCTCCTGAGTGAAAGCCTCACCCTCGAAGAATTTTTCCATAAGTGCATCGTCAGCCGAAGCAACAGCCTCGTTGAAAATGTCCTTCATTGCGTTAACCCTTGCATCATCGGGCATTTCAACCTCGGCTGCTGTGCCGTAGGTGTAGGAATACGCCTTGCCTGTGACAAGGTTGACATAGCAGAGAACCTTACCGTCAACGATCTGCGGCACAACCATCGGGCAAGCAGAAGCGCCGACCTGCGCAACGATCGTGTTAAAGGTGCGGTAGAAATCGTTGTTCTCGGTATCAAGGCGAGTGACGGCGAACATCTTGGCAATGCCACGCTTATCGGCAGCTTTCATTGCCTTTTCAGCGCCGACATCGAATTTTTGCATACTGCCGCCGCAGACGATAACCGCACATTCTGCGGCTCTGACACCCTCGGCAACGCCGCCTGCAAAGTCGAACATACCGGGAGTATCAATAATATTTATTTTACAGTCATTCCATTCAATCGGTGCAAGAGCGGTTGAAACAGAAGCACCTCTGCGCTTTTCTTCCGCATCGTAATCGAGGATCGTGTTACCGTCGGCAATCTTGCCGAGGCGGTCAGTTGCCTTTGCAAGGTAAAGCATAGCTTCGGCTATCGTTGTTTTACCTCTGCCGCCGTGACCGACGAAGACAATGTTACGAATGTTTTTTGCATTATATGCTTTCAAAACGGTTTCCTCCTTGTGAGCCGCCAACGCAGCTCTTAATGGTTAATCATCTTTTAAGAAGATATTATGGTGAGATTATAACATAAGTTTTACATCATTTCAATATATTTTTTGAGATATTGCACAAATTTTTTCGCCTTTTTGCGATTTTACTATTTATTTTGCGAGCAGTGAATTAAAAAACTTGCCATCTTCTTATTATAGATGTATAATTATATGATAGAAAAAATGCACAAAATTATTAAATGGTGAATGTTTATGAAAAAGAAGCTTTTTAAAATATTTGCGGCTGTTACGGCAATGCTTATGCTTTGCTCCTGCTCCGATACTGTTAAGGATGCAGAGCTTCGTTGCCCGCTGGACAGCGAGCCTGTCACCCTTGATCCGCAAATCGCTCAAGGCAGCTCGGCAACGACAATTGTCGCAAACTGCTTTGAGGGACTTATGCGCCTAAATTCCGACGGAAGCATTGAGCCTGCCGCAGCCGAATCCGTTACCGCCTCGCCTGACGGCTTGGTCTACCGCTTCAAGCTTCATCAGAATAAGAAGTGGCACATCAACACGAACCACGAGGATATTCTCGGCGAAGGCTACGAAACCGCAATCGACACCGCAGTTACGGCAGACGATTTTGTTTTTGCGTTACAGCGTGCAATCGACCCTGCAACAAAAGCGCCGCAGGCAAGCAGACTGCGTATGATTAAAAATGCCTCCGCAATCCTCAGCGGCAAGGCTGCCGCGCAGACGCTCGGCGTAACGGCAGTTGACCGCTATACCGTTCAAATAACGCTCGATTACGCAAGTGACGATTTTTTGCAAATCCTCACCGAGCCAATCGCAATGCCCTGCAAGCGTTCATTCTTTGAGGCGACAAAAGGGCGCTACGGTCTTAATGCCGCAGGTGTGCTTTGCAACGGCTCATTTTACCTTTCAAGGTGGTATTCGGGCAGTACGATTGTTCTGCGCCGCAACACGGATAATCCGCAAAACGCCGCAAAAATCTATTCCCTCACCTTTGCTTTCACAACCGATGAGGAGCTGAAGCTTTCCAATCTTGAGGATAAGACCTACGCCGCCGCACAGATAAGCGCACAAAGCGTGGAAGCAGCAAAAAAATACGGTTGCAGTATAACCGAAATACCAAACACCATTTGGGCAATGGTTTTTAACTGCAAGGATGATTATTTCTCCTCGCTCGATATGCGTTTGGCGTTTGTGACAGGCGCAGATGTTGCCGAGCTGAAGTCCTGCACGGGTATGACTGCGGCAACAACGCTCATTCCGCCCTCCTGCAAGATTGAGGGCAGACCGTACACGGATATTTCTCCGATGATTGCTCCGCTCGCTTACGATGCGGCAAAGGCAAAAAGCTGTTATCAGCGTGCAACCGATGGCGAAAACGCCGAAATCACAATACTTTGCACGGCTGAATTTGAAAACGCAATCAGAAAAATGATGCAGAGCTGGCAAAAGCTTTTCGGAGTCGGTCTTGCCGTCAAGGTAGAGGTGCTTGAAGAAGCCGAGCTGACTAAGCGTGTCAACAGCGGCAACTATCAATGTGCCGTTGCGCCGATAAAAACTCAGTCGCAAGCTCCGATTGAATTCCTTTGCGGCTTTGAAAACGGCGGCAGTATAACCGCTTACACCTCCGCTCAATTTGAAAAGCTGCTTTCAAGCCTCTCCGCCGCCTCCGGCACACAGGCAACGGTTGCCGCTTGCACGGCGGTTCAAAACCACCTTGTCAGCGCAGGCGCAATCATTCCGCTCTGCTACGAAAACAGCTTTTACGCAATCAATCCGCTCATCAGAGGAGCAGGCATCACCCATTCGGGCAAAACACTTTTAATGAACAACTCGGAGCTGTTGAAAAAATAATGAAAAAATTATTTGATAAAAAGCTTATTATATCCCTGAGCAGTATACTTGTCGGCATTTGCATAACGGCAATTTTCGTTTTCTCCGCACAGGATGCAACGCAGTCCTCCGATTTGAGCCACAGCGTTTTTGACGGCTTTTTGAGGATTTTCGGCATACTCAAAGAGAAGCTTGGGCACGAAGCCTTCCGCTCAATGGCTCATTGGGCAGAGTTCTTTGCGCTCGGTGCGCTCGTCTACAACGCAATTTTCCAAATCACCGATAAATCGAATGTGCTTTTAGCTTGGGGCATCTCCTCCGCTTACGCTTTGACCGATGAAATTCATCAGATTTTCGTGCCCGGCAGAGCGTTCCAAATCTACGATATTGCGGTTGATTTTTTCGGTGCGGCAGTCGGCGCTGCGGCAGCAATGATGCTCTGCATTCTTCTGCGAAAAAAGTGTAATATAAATAAGGATAATAAAAAAGATGATGAAAAAGAATGATGAATTTCAACTTGAAATAACGGGAATGACCGCCGAGGGCAACGGAGTCGGCAAAAAAGACGGTATGGCTGTTTTCGTTGCCAACACCGCAATCGGCGATACGGTTCTTGCCCACATCATTAAGGCAAAAAAGAACTATGCCGTGGCAAGGGTCAACGAAATTACCGTGCCCTCGCCCGACAGAATCGAGCCTGATTGTGAGGTTTTCAACCGTTGCGGCGGCTGTGTTTACCGCCATATCAGCTATGAGGCAGAGCTGAAAATCAAGCAGCAGCGTGTTGCGGATTCATTCGCAAGGATTGCTTGCCTGCCCGTGCCGCTTGACCCAATAATCGGCTCGGAAAGCCCCAACGGTTACCGCAACAAAGCTCAACTGCCCGTTGGCGAAGAAAAGGGCGAAACAAAAATCGGCTTTTACTCACAACGCACACATAACATCATTGATTGTTCGCATTGCAGGCTTCAGCCCGAGCAATTCGGAGCTGTTGCCGATGCGTTCCGTGAATGGATAAAAGAAAACAAAATCAGCATTTACAGCGAAGAAAAGCACAGCGGCTTACTGCGTCATATTTACATCAGGAGTGCGGAAGGCTGCAAGGAAATGCTCGTTTGCGCCGTAATCAACGGCAACAGCCTGCCCTGCGCAGATTCCCTGTGGGCAAGGCTCTGTGCGCTCGGTGCAACAGGGCTTATAATCAATTCAAACAAGGCAAAAACGAACGTTGTTCTCGGTGAAACGAACCGCCTGCTCTATGGCAAGGGAACGGTTACGGATTTGCTTTGCGGCACAGTGTTTGAAATTTCTCCGCTCTCGTTTTATCAAGTGAACCGCAGGCAGGCAGAGCGGCTTTACAGCCTTGCGGCGGAATATGCCGACCTTGATAAGGACACGACCTTGCTCGATATGTACTGCGGCGCAGGCACGATTGGACTGACCATGGCGAAAAAAGTCAAAGCCCTCATCGGCGTTGAAATCGTGCCCGATGCAATCAAGGATGCCGAAAAGAACGCCGAAGCAAACGGAATAACCAACGCACGCTTCATCTGCGGCGATGCCGCCTCTGCTGCCTCACAGCTTGAAAAGGAAGCCGTTCGCCCCGATGTTGTTGTGCTTGATCCGCCGAGAAAGGGCTGTGACGAAGCGCTGATAAATACGGTTGCCCAAATGAACCCGAAGCGAATCGTCTATGTTTCGTGCGACCCTGCAACCCTCGCAAGAGATTACGCAATCTTTTACCGCCTCGGCTATGAAAGTAAAAAAGCCACCCCCGTGGATATGTTCCCC
>CAYQRS010000004.1:0-27719 GCA_964419825.1 uncultured Eubacteriales bacterium | reverse complement strand
AACCGAGGGGTTGACAGAAGTTAGAAGAAAACCGAGGGGTTGACAGAAGTTAGAAGAAAACCGAGGGGTTGACAGAAGTTAGAACTTATTTTCTGCTTGTTCTTATTTTCTGCTCACTCTTAATCCCCTCCGAGCGAAATCGGAGATTTTGCCCACCTTCCCTTGAAACCAAGGGGGCGAGGGGGTGGAGGGCAAGAAGTGGTATGGCAAAGTAGTTAATGCAAATAGCAACAATCAATTCAACACCCGACAGCAAGTGAGTTTGGGCGATGCCCCGATTAAGCACAACTGCCGCTACTTAAAGCACAACTCCCCCTTGCCCGAAGCACAACTGCCCCTACTTAAAACACAACTCCCCCCTGCCTGAAGCACAACTGCCCCTGTCCGAAGCACAACCGCCGCTACTTAAAACACAACTGCCTTTGCCCGAAGCACAACCGCCGCTACTTAAAGCAGAACTCCCCCTGTCCGAAGCACAACCGCCGCTACTTAAAGCACAACTGCCCCTGCCTGAATCACAACCGCCGCTACTTAAAGCACAACTCCCCCCTGCTTGAATCACAACTGCCCCTGTCCGAAGCACAACTGCCCTCACTTCCCGAAGCACAACAAACCTCTGCTTGAAGCATAGCTGAGACTTAATAGTTCGGCGTGGTGAACAAAAGGGGAAGTGAAATTATGTGCAAGTTGCAACAAAAAATGCGACTGGGGGGATGGGTTTGGCAATTTGTTTGCCAAATGCACAATAACGGATAAAAAAGAAACAAAAATCTATAAAAAACAGACAAATTCCGTTGACATCAAGCGAATAATATGGTATACTCTTATCGCTAATAGTATAGGTCAAATTGTCTGTAATTCTGCCCATTCGCAAGCTGAGTGCCGACACGATGCCTAAACTAACACACAAAGAACTCAAAAAAATCACGCAAGGAGGAATATGTGTGAGAAAGACAAAACGAGTTTTATCTCTCATTATGACGATCGTGATGATTGCATCCATGGTTCCTGCCATGGCATTTGCAGTTGACGAGAGTCAAGAGGCCCCCGCTGTTGAAAGCAACGGTACGGCTGCCAACGATCTTGATGATCTTGGTTATGCTCCCGTTGTTCCTGCCGTTGTTTACATCGGTGCGCAGGATAACAGCTTGGCAAAGCAGGAATACGGTGATTATATCCAGACCGCTTTGCTCAACTATAAGACACTCCAAATGGAGCCGGCAGATTTGTCGGTTAGCATTGTGCTGCCCAGCACCGTGAATGACCTTTCGCTCACGGTTACAAGCGGCATTAACCTCAGCGCAGTTACAACTGCCACGGAGGGCGATAACACGAGGTACACCTGGACTATCACAGGCGGTACATCGAGTGCAGAGAGCGTAATTGAATACACCTTCAATTACACTCAGGATGGCGTAGCAATGCGCCAGTATGCTTGCTCGGTTATCGAGTCGATCGCCAGCCCTGCAGGTCACTTTGTTTACAACACATCTTACCGTAACAGCAATGAGTCTAAGTACAAAGTCAGCCAGACTTATGTTATGACTGTTACCGGCCCTCATGTTTACGGTTCAGCCCGTGTTACAGCAGATACAGCCCGTGAGGACATCGATAAATTTACCGATGCCGCTCCCGGTTATTATAACTTCAATTCGGAAGGCGACGGAGGCTTTGTCAGAAAAGACATGCAGTATGGTATGCATGTTCTTTCTCCGAAGCTTGCAAAGTTAAAATGCTGCTATGACCGTATGACGGATCCGGAAGTGGCTCCTGTTGCAACGATTTATAACGATTCGAGCGTTGTTTCCACCATTACCGAGGCAGGCTTGACAATTAACTATTGGCGTCACCTTGCTCCCGAAAACAATGTCGATTCAAACCTCAGGCATTATTTCCGTAAGGGCGATATCGGCTACCATGCTTGGACTGAGAACGCTGACATTTCCGACCAAGAACTCGTCGAACTTGAGAAGGATAACCTCTATGCAACAGCAGACACAATCTCCGTAACGGATGAGGTTGTTAACCTGCCGAACCCAAAGCATAGTATGGTTTCAATAGGCATCACAGGCGGCGCAATCCCCGGCAACGGCACGGAGTTCACCCTCGTTTCTTACTCCGCCGCTTTCTATACTATAGACAAATACAAGATGTCAAACCATACCTATACCCCTGTCCTCCTCAGATTCGCAACATACAACAAAGCGGACCTTCGCCAGATTCTTAATGCGGAGCGTCTTGCCGCACGCCAAGCTTCCGATGACGATGAACTCGGCAAGGCATATAACGATGCTTTCAAGAACGCTTACCGTCAGCTTAACGAGGTTACGACCAACCAGACCAACATCAACCTCGCAACCAAGCGCTTGAAGGAAGCTCTCACCAACCTCCTTGAGGGCGGAGAAGCTCCTGAACTGGAGATTCCAGATCAGAAACTCCTGGTTACAAAAGAAGTTCCCTCAAAGATTTACATCGCAGCAGATGATTACGGTGCGAGAACTCAGACTCCCGGTAACCTCACCAAAGAGGGAATTGTCAACACCCTTACAGGTGAGCTTGAGACCGCTGCACAGTTCAAATACATACCGCCTAACGGTGCAAAACAAATCGAATGTACTGTCACAAAAGCCGATGGTACAACCATTGGTTACAGCTACAGTCCAACCAACGGTATAGGTAAAGTTCTTGCAGATACTGCGGCGAATGTCGGTGATATCATTATCTACAAATTCAGCTTCACGCTTAATGGTAAGCGTTATTACGACACCGCAGCCAGCGTTGTTGAAAACGCACCCAACGCTTCGGGTATGGTTGTTGAGCCGTATGCTTCTAGCGTAAATATTAAAAGATACATCCAGATGGCATATTGGTTCGGCATAACAAAACCGACCGTCGATGGCTTCGTCTTTGAACAGCAGCAAGCAAATTTCGGCTCAATGTACACGCTTAACTTCACGGCAACAGGCGGCGGCGATAGAATCTTATATTATAACAACGATCTTGAAAAAAGGATACCCAACCTAGTAGAAAACGTAACCTCTAACGGCGGCGTCGGCGGTCTTTCTTGGTGGGGTGGTAAATGTGGTAATGACAACGATGAAGGTTACGTAAGTGTTGGTAGCTCAGACTGGAGCTCAGGTGCTCAGGATAGCAATAAAAGAGCAAGGTTCACGATGTACTTCGATTCTGCAACAGGTCCTAAGAACTATGAAGATACAGGCGTTATCTTCAGAGGTATGTCGATGGCCAACAAGGAATATCGAGAGGGTGAAAACAAAAACGGTGACCATAACGGCCCAATCACCCATAAGGGCTCATATTTCGTTGACGGCGCAACAAAAATTGTCGGCGCTCCGGAAACAGTTTCCTCGACAATGAGCCTCACTCCCTTCAAAACTGTTCTTTATGAAACACATGCACTCGGCAACGCAGCCACCGCAGAGCTTAGCAATTCACAAGTTGCAGGCGCAACGCAAATTGCGGCAAATACTGAATTCAATTTCCAGTATGTCCACAGCACTTATTTTGCTAACCTAAGCGGTACTCCCACGGAAGGTACTTATACCTTCGCCGATTATGTAAGATCAGGCGTTAAAAAGGGCACCAAAACAAAATACCTCAACCTCTACGTTCATTGGGAAATCAACGTTAAAATGGTTGATAAATCTGCCCTCCGTGATGCGATTGCGAAGTATGACAAAAAATTCATGCAGCCGTTCAACGGCTTTGAGGATGACGGCGCATGGCAGGAGTACCTGAGTGCCCTCGCAACGGCAAAGGGTTACCTCCATAACCTCAAATCAACCCCCAAAGAGGATGCTGACGCTGTTAAAGCAATCGAAAATGCAGTTGCGGCGCTGAACTATGCAACCGCTGATTATTCTCAGGTTGAAGACCTTGTTAACGAGATTATCAAGGTTGAGGAGGATGGCTCACATTCGTTCCGTCCTTACGTGCGCAACGACTATTCTTATTACCAAAAGGGCGAGTTCTACGCAGCAGAGCATTATATCAATCCCAAGCCGATTGATGATATTTATGATCAGATTCAAACCGCTTACGACAGCGCTACAGGCAACAAGCGTCTTGATGTTCGTTACCAGAGCAGACTCGATGGCTACGCCGAGGCTCTCACAGCAGCTTGGGTTGACCTTACGCTGAAGCGCGCAAATTACGACGAAGTAAACGAATGCCTCAACAACGCTAGAGGTATTGATAAGGATCACAAGGGTGGTGCATACATCCTTCTTCCCCCGTATTATGATAACCGTACTTATGTCAGCTCGAGCGGCGAAACCCTCCCGATCGATCAGCCCGACATCGATCTTGAGGATAGATATGTTGATGTTTCAAACTACGATAATGACGATAGCTTTGATCTCTGGTTCTTCACTTGCCAAAAGGCCGTATTCGGCGATCAGTACAAATCTCCCGATCAGGCAAAGGTTGATGAGTACGCTCAAAGTCTCAAGCAAGGTTACGCAGGCTTAAGGCTCAAGAAGGGCGATTACACAGGCATTGACAGATCTATTAACGGTCTTAAGGACCACTTGGAGACTCAGAGTGTAATGGAAGTTGTCTGCCCCTCTGACCCCAGCCGTAGCTACACAAAAAAGAGAATGAACACAGACTATTCAGAGGCTTGCTACGCAGTTATTTCGGCAGATTATGAATCGAAAAAGTATTGGACAATTATCGAACAGGATAAGATCGATGCTTATTACGACGATTACGTTACACCGAAGGTTGCGGATGCTCTCTCGAAAGACTATCTTGTGGAACTCGACCTCACATTCGTTGACGAGGAAAGAAGCATTGGTCTTCCCGATTCAGCACAAGGATACTTTAAGGAGCCCGAAAAGTATTTCACCATTCAAACATGGCTTAACTATAAAACATATCTTTACGACGAATATGAACTCGCAAGGTTCGAGGTCAAGGATGCTGCTTACCAGGAAGATGCAAACCACTATGTAAACGCGCTTTATAAAGCCCGTATGGCTCTCAAATTCAACCCTGCTAATTACACTCAGGTTGACGAACTCCTTGATGAAATCAATAGAGTTTACACTCCCAGAAAAGATAACTTCACAAACTGGGAGGTTCTCCAGAACGAAATCGATGCAATTGATAGGAATTGGGATATTCGCGATCAGGAAAAGGTTGATGCTTATATTCCCGTACTCCGTGAGGCAATAAGCAAGCTTGTCCTCAAGCGTGCTGATTACTCACTCCTTCAAGCGGCTTATGACTCAGCTTATGAACGCCTTGACGATCAGAAATTCTTTACCGGAACAACAGTTGAAGAATTCAATGCCGCTCTTAACAGGGCTAAGGCTTTCCTTGATGCCGATAAGGTTGACATTGAGAATCAGTCCGCAGTTCAGGCTGAAATCGATGCCTTGAACGCCGCTGTTGCTGCAATCAAATATAGGGCTGCAACAATCACTCCGATCAAGGAAGTATTGAGCACATACGGTTATGTCGATAGCTATTACAGAGATGATTTCGTTGCCGAATACGGCGATGCAGACGGCGACGGAATTGCCGATGTTTACAAGGCTTATGACGATGCTTTGACTGTTGCTAAGCGCTATTCAAGCGATTATGATGCCGGCAAGCTCGATGCCCGTAACGATGCAGATATTGAGGCTGCCGCCAAAAAACTCGAAGAAGAGTTCAACGCTCTTCCTGCACTCTTCTCTTATATTGATGAAGTCATTGCAACTGTTCCTGAGGACCTTGCTCCTTACACAGATGAGGCAGTTCAGGCTTTGACTGAATTGATCGCTTCGCTCGATCGTAATGCCAAGTTCGCTGACCAAGGCGATATCGAAGATTTGGCTGATACAATCGCAATCGCAATCAGCGAGCTTGAGTACAACATCAAACCTGCTGACCCGTCAAAGGTCAACGCCGCTATCGCTGCTGCTGACAAAAAGATAGCAGGCATCGATGTAAATTGGTGGATTGTTGACAAGTACAACGATTTCGTTGCAGCTTATAACGAAGCTAAGGCTGCTCTTGAAGACGATTACGATTATTACGCTCAGGCTGACCTTGATGCTTTCGCAACCGCTCTTGAATCGGCAACTGCCGCTCTCGCATATAAGCCTGCTGATTACACAAATTACAATGCTGCTATCAAGCGCTATAACAGCCTCGATTCTTCAAACATTGAATCTGAGTCTTATGCCGCTCTCCAGACAACATATAATAGCATTGTCACAACGATCGGCACAGGCTGGACAATCGATAAGCAGACTCAGATCGATGAAGCTGCTAAGAAGCTCAACGAGGCTATCGATGGCGTTAAGTACCTCAATGCTGTTTATACAGAGCTTGATGCCGCAATCGCAAACGCAACACCTTATCTCGCTCAGACTGATCTCTACACTGCCGCTTCACTTGCAAACCTTAAAGCTGCAATCGATGCAGGTAACGAAATCAGCCGTGAGCTCGACGGAAGCCATCAGGCTGAAATCAATCAGTTGAGAGATAACATCAATAACGCTGTTACCGCTCTTGATAAGATTCCTGCAAGCTACACCGCTCTTGACGAGGCTCTCGCAGCCGCCAAGAAGATCAACATGGATTACCTCACCGATTCCGCTAAGGCTGAATTCAACCAGGCACTCCAGGCCGCTATGAATATCGACAGAAACCTCAAGATCGATAACCAGAGCGCTGTTGATGCAATCACTAACGAGCTTGTAAAAGTTACAAACGCAGCTCCCTCAAACTACAAGGATGCAGATTGCTCCGCTATCGATAACGCTATGGCAAGCATCCCTGCAGACCTCAAGATTTACACCGATGCTTCGGTTGAAAATCTTAAAAAGGCTATTGCCGCCGCTGAAGCTCTCAGAGGCAGCAAGGCTGACAAGCAGACCGAAATCGATGCCGCCGCTGCCGCTATCACCAAGGCTATCGGCGAACTCGAACTCAAACCCACTCAGATCGTTCCGGTTGCTCCGACTCAGCCGGGCAAGACCGAAACCGTTATTCAGCCCACAACAACCGATGACTCAACAGGCGTAACCAAGGGTTACATCTATGGCATCGATCACGCAGGCAACAAGGCGGTTACCGACCTTGAAAAAGACGGTTACGTTTCTCTCGACGGTCAAGGCAGAATCGAATATGAATATGTCGGCAATAACACTGTTCTCGGTACAGGCGCAAAGGTTAAGATTTATGACGGCAAAAATGTGCTGAAAGCAGAGTACACAGTTCTTGTATTCGGTGATATCAATGGCGACGGCGCTATCACCTCCACCGATGCAGATGACGTTCTCTTCTGGGCTGTTAACCTCGAAAGCGAGGTCGATTACAGCGATAAGACAGATGCAAGAACATTAGCTATGGATCTTGACGGTGACGGCGAGGTTACTCTTAACGACGTTAACCTCATCCTCTTCTATCAGAGTGGATTGCTCTCCGACATCAACCAAAATCCTAAAGGCGCATAATTTGTCACCCTAACTTTGTCTGCCCCTCGCTCCATCGGGGGGCAGACATGAGAAATTCGAATGGAGGAATTTCAGCTCAATGAAAACTGCTAAAAGAATTTTAAGCTTAATTCTTGCCGCTGCGCTTCTTTGCGGTACGCTGACTGTCGGCGTTTCCGCCGCTGATGTAGTTTCCGCCTATGAGGGTTCAACCGCTGAATATACTGTTGTTCCCAGCCAGACGGAAGTTGCTCCCGGTGAGACTTTTAAAGTAGATTTCTTTATCAAAGCGAACTATTACCTCGGCGCTTTCGGCGGCGATGCGATTTTTTGGACAAACAATCTGACTGTTTCCAAGCAACCCACCGCTTCTGCCGAATGGTCAAAGTATTACCGCTTGATTACCAATAGTAATGTTACGGAAGCCAAGTATTTCCCCTCAGGCTATACTTCGGCTAACTCAACCCTTTACCAAATCGCCCGTGTTACTGCTTCATCGGGTGTCTCCGCTTCAACAAAGCTTTATTCGGAATCACCGATTCTGATGTATTCAATGGAATTCACAGTTCCTGCTGATGCAACGATTGGCGATACCGCTGTTGTTTCTATCCCCGCTAACCTCATCAGAACCGCTTCCAATGTAAGCGCTTCCGATTATTTCGTTTATCAGCCCGTTACCACTCCCACAGCCGCTTGGACTGATACTCCCGTTTCCCAATATGCTCAGACCGTAACCGCTCAATCCGTTACAATCAAAATCGTTCCTCAGGCTGATCCCTGTAACTATTCAGCGCTCAACACCGCTAAAGAGGATTACAGCAAGATTGTAAAATCAAATTACAGCGCTTCCGTTTGGGCTGCTTCAAATATCGATTCCGCTTGGGCTGCTGCTTCTGCAATCGAAAGCGGCTTGCTCGACAAGGGCGATAACCAGCAGAGAATCGATACCGCCGCCACCAACCTCAAGAATGCTCTTGCCGCCCTTTCAAACGGCTTGAAGGCAGAGCTTGATGCTGAGATTGAGGCCGGCACAACCTATACCGAGGCTCAGGTCACTCCGAGCGCTTGGTCAAGCTACACTTCAGCTCTCGCAAATGCTAAAACAGCTCTTGCTGACGGCTCCGATTCGGTTCGTGCCAATGCCCTCAGCCAGCTCAAAAACGCCAAGGCTCTTCTCGCTTCGGGCGCTTATGACCTTTGCGATTATGCTGACCTCAAAGCAAACATCTCTCTCTATGAGAACACTTATCTCCCCAACAAGGCTAACTATACCCCCAATTCTTGGAAGGTTGCCGAGGAAGCTTACAATGCCGCTATCGCCATTGAAGACGGCTTGCTCGACAAAGACGGCAATCAGGATAAAATCGATACTGCCGCCGAAAACCTTGCAAACGCTCTTACAACCCTTAAAGCAATCGCTTCCAACAGAGGCGAACTGAAAACGGCTATTGACACCGCTCCCGACAAGGCTCAGAACGAGGTCACAGCCGCAAGCTGGAAAAAGTACATCGATGCCAAGGCTGAGGCTCAAAAGGTTTATGATGACCTCAACTCAACCGAAGCTCAGGTTTCAAAGGCTCTTTCCGATCTCGACCTTGCAAAGAAAGGTCTTATTGCACTTGATCGCTGTAACTATACTGCCCTTAACAACGCTGTTTCAGCGGTCGGCAGTAAATCAGCTTACACCTCCGCAAGCTGGGCAGCAGTTAATATGGATGCCCTCCTCAATGCCGCTCAAGAGCTTATCGACGCAGAGCTTCTTGCTGATGAGTTCGGCGCAAACCAGGACGAAATCAATTCGCTTGCCGCTTCAATCAACGATGCCGCAACCAAGCTCGAAAAGCTCGGTGACAAGGCAAAGCTGACCGAGGCTCTCGCAAACGCAAAAGCCTATAACGAGCTTGATTACACAGCAGATAGCTGGACAAATTCAGGCATCGTAAACGCTATTGACGAGGCTCAAAAGGTTCTCGCTATGGCTGAACCCTCAGAGGCTCTTGTCAACGGTGCAATCGAAGAGCTCACCGCTTCAATCTCGCACCTTGTTAACGCAGGCGCTTGTGATTATGATGCACTTAAAGCCGCTGTTGCCGCTGTTGCAGATAAAACTGCTTACACCTCGGCAAGCTGGGCTGATGTTAAGATGGATGAACTCCTTGCAAACGCTCAGGAGCTTATCGAGGCTAACCTCAAGAACGATCCTTACGGTGCAAACCAGAGTGAAATCGATTCACTTGCTTCATCAATCCTCGATGCAAAGGATCGCCTTGTTAAAATCGGTGACAAGGCTAAGCTTGCCGCCGCAATCACTAAGGCTCTCGGCTACAGCGAGCTTGATTACACAGCAGAAAGCTGGACTGCCGCAGGTCTTGCAATCGCAATCGAAGAGGCTCAAAAGGTCAACGCTATGGCTGAACCCACCGAGGCTCAGGTTGATAACGCTATTGCCGAAATCAACGCTTCAATCGAACAGCTTGCTCCTGCAGGCGCTTGCGATTACGATGCACTTAATGCCGCTGTTGCTTCAGTTGGCGAAAAGTCAACCTACACCTCAGCAAGCTGGGCAGCCGCTAAGCTGGATGAACTCCTCGCAAACGCTCAGGAGCTTATCGAAGCTAACCTCAAGAACGATCCCTACGGCGCAAATCAGGACGAAATCAATTCACTCGCTTCTTCAATCAATGAGGCAATCGCTCTCCTTGAAAAGCTCGGCAGCAAAGCCGATCTGACTGCCGCAATCGAAAAGGCAGAGGGCTACAGCGAGCTTGATTACACAGCAGAAAGCTGGACTGCCGCAGGTCTTGAAAACGCAATCGATGAAGCAAGAGCAATTTTGGCTCTTGACGAACCCACCGATGCTCAAGTTAAAAACGCAATCGCAGAAATCGACGCTTCGATTTCACAGCTTGTTGTTGCAGATCCCTGCGATTATTCAAAGCTGAATGAAGCAGTTGCTTCTGTTGGCGAAAAGTCAATCTATACCGCCGCAAGCTGGGCAGCAGTTAAGATGGATGAACTCCTTGCAAACGCTCAGGAGCTTATCGAAGCTAACCTCAAGAACGATCCCTACGGCGCAAATCAGGACGAAATCAATTCACTTGCCGATTCAATCAATGATGCTGTCGCAAAGCTTGAAAAACTCGGCGACAAGACTGAGCTTTCCGCAGCTCTCACAAAGGCAAACGCCTGCGTAAGCGCTAAGGAAGATTACACAGCAGATAGCTGGACTGCATCAGGTATTGAAATCGCAATCGAAGAGGCTCAGCGTGTCATCGCTGATCCGCAGGCATCGGAAGCTGAGGTTGCCTCCGCTCTCGCAGAGCTTGAAAGCTCAATGAGCCATCTGGAGAAGCGTCAGGATAAATCAGCTCTTGTTGCCGCAATCGCAAAGGTTAACGAAGCAATCGCAAACGAGGAGAAATACACTCCCTCAAGCTTTGCTGCCGCAGACCTTGCAACAGTTCTTGCAAACGCAAACAAAATCAATGATAAGGATAACGCATCCGTCGCAGAAATTGCCGAGCAGGTTCAGGCAATCGATGCCGCTCTTGCACTCCTTAAAATAAAGGCTAATAAGGCCGACCTTAAATCAGCAATCGACACTCTCCCTGCTGTTGCAAAAGAGCACGCAGTTGAAGCAACTTGGGCTGAATACGAGGAGAAGCTTGCAAAGGCTAACTCCGTTTACAACGATGCCAACGCTTCACAGGACGAAGTCGATACCGCTAAAAACAACCTTATCGTTGCAACTGAAAATGTTATCGAAAAGGACGCTGATTATTCAAAGCTGAATAAAGCAATCGCTGACGGTAAAGCAGAAGTTGTTAAGACAACTGTTTACAGCGCAAGCTCACTTGCAAAGCTTCAGACTGCAATCGATAACGCCGAAAATGTTGAGAAGAACCTCAAAATCAGCAATCAGAAGAAGATTGATGACCTTGAAAGCGCAATCCGTAACGCAATCCGTGACCTTGTAACTCTCGGTCAGTGCGATTACTCAAAGCTCAATGCCGCAATCGATGCTTATGAAAAGCTCCAGAAGGATAATTACAGACCTTCAGTTTGGGCTTCATCAGGCGTTGAAGCTGCTTATGCCGCCGCCAAGGCAATCGATGCAGATCTTTCCGCAGACGAAGCAGGTGCAAACCAGAAGAAGATCGACGATGCCGCTACTGCTCTCAGCAACGCTATCGCCGCTCTTAGCGAGGGACTCAAGCCCAACAAGGCAGAGCTTGATGCCGAAATTAAAGCAGGCACAATCTACACCGCCGAGGCAATTCCCGCTGAATACTGGACTGCTTACCAGAATGCACTTACAAAGGCAAAGCAGGTTAACGATGATGTTGAAGCAACAGCTCAGAATGTTGCCGATGCTCTTGCCGCTTTGAAAGCCGCAAAGGCAGACCTTGCCGCAAACGCTTACGATCTCTGTGATTATACAGAGCTTGATAAAGCAATCGCCGCTTACAAAGGCCTCAACAAGGAAGATTATATTGCAAAATATTGGAACGAGTCCAATGTTGAAAGCTGTTATGCTAACGCAAATGCTGTTCAGCGCGGTCTTTACAATAAGGACGGCAATCAGGCAATGATTGATAGCATCACCGCTGCACTCAATCAGGCAGTTGCTTCTCTTGCAGGCTGTGAAGTCTTTGACAAGGCGGACCTTCTCGCAGAAATCAACGCAGGCGTTGATTACACAGCCGATGAGGTTAAGCCCGAAGCTTGGGATGCTTACATGGCAGCACTCGCAAATGCAAATGCCGCAAACAGCAATCCCGACACCAAGAAGGCAGAGGCTGACAAGGCTCTTAAAGAATTGAAAGAGGCAAAGGCAAACCTTGCCGCCAACGCTTACGCTAAGTGTGATTACACTGAGCTCGACAAAGCAATCAAGGCTTATGAAGAGCTTAACAAGAACGATTATACTCCCGATAGCTGGGAAAATTCAGATGTTGAAACCCGCTACACTTACGCAAAAGCCACTCCGAGAGATCTCTTGAATAAAGACGGCAATCAGCAGAGCATTGATGAGGCCGCAACAAACCTCAACAATGCTATCAAGCAGCTTGTTCCCGTTGCAACCAACTTTGGTGAGCTTGAAGCCGCTATCAATGCAGAGCCCAAGTTCAGCGAAGCGTATGCAACAGATGATTCTTGGAACAACTACAAGAACGCTATCGCAGAAGGCAGAGAGCTTCTTGCAGACCCGAACGCAAGCCAGCAGGCAATCGCTGAGGCAATCAAGGCAATCAATGCCGCAAACGCCGCTCTTAAAAGCCGCCCCGTTTGTGACTATGCACAGCTCAACGCCGCAGTCGCCGCAATCGGCGCAAAGGGCACTTATACATCGGCAAGCTGGTCAGCCGTTAAGATGGATGAACTCCTCAACGCTGCTTATGAGCTTATCGATGCACAGCTTATCAACGATAAGTTCGGCGCAAACCAGAACGAAATCGCTTCACTCGCAAAATCAATCAACGATGCCGCTGAATCACTTGAAAAGCTCGGCGACAAATCAAAGCTTACTGCTGCTGTAACAAAGGCAAACAGCTATTTCGAGTATTACTATACTGATGAAAGCTGGGCACAGGCAAGCATTGAGGTTGCAGTTGAAGAAGCTAACGTTCTCCTTGCCAAAACTGAGCTTTCCGAGAGCGAGGTTGCCAACGCAATCGCAGAAATCGAGGCTTCGATTTCTCACCTTGTTCTCCGTGACAAGTGTAATTACACCGCTCTTAACGAAGCAATCACAAAGGCTGAGAACGCAATCACCGCAAAAACCAATTACACACCCAATAGCTGGAGTGCCGCAGGCATCGAAGCTCTCCTTGCAAGCGCAAGAGAAATTCCGACCGACCTCATCAACGATAAGTTCGGCGCAAATCAGGGTGAAATCGATTCACTTGTAAACTCAATCAACGATGCTGTTGACGGTCTTGTTAAGTGCGGCGATAAGGCTCAGCTTAACACAGCAATCATCAACGCAGAGAGAGATTATCAGAAGTCACTCTACACCGAGGAAAGCTGGGCTGTTTCAGGCATCGAGGATGCTATTAAGGAAGCAAAGGCTCTCCTTAACGATGCAAACGCAACTCAGGCTGATGTTGACGGCGCAATCGCAGAAATCGAAGCATCAGCACAGCGCCTTCAGAAGCTCACTGGCGTAAACGCTCTTAAGGGCGTTATCGATCAGGCAGATACCCTTGTTAAGGATAACTACACTGCTGATAGCTGGACCGATTCAAATATCGATGAAATCCTCGAAGCAGCTAAGAACACCCTCAACAGCAGTTCTGCAACCGATGAGGAAATCAAAAAAGCAACTGACGATTTGACTGAGGCTATCGGCAAGCTCGTCGAAGCTGACGCTGATTACTCAGCTCTTGAAGAAGCACTCGCTTCTGTTCCTTCAGACCTTACCATCTATGATGATGAAGCAAGAGCAGCAGTTGAAGATGCAGTCAGAAAAGCAAACGCTGTTCCCTCAGACCTCAAGAAGGCTAACCAGAAGCTGATTGATGATGCGGCTCTCGTACTCTCAAATGCTGTTGCAGCTCTTGAGGGCAGCAAGAAACCCGCTGATTACACCGATGCTGATGCCGCAAAGGCAAAGGCAGAGGAAATGCTCAATGAAAAGGTCAACGGCGAATACCTTTACGATGATGCAACAAGAGAAGCTCTTGCTGAAGCAATCAAAAAGTGGAATGAGCTTGATAAGAACCTCAAGATTGATGAGCAGGCTAAGGTAAACGAGGTTAAGGATGCTCTTAACGCAGCAATGGCTGCCCCCGTTAAGAGAGATGCTGATACTTCAAAGCTTGTTGACGCTATCGCTTCCGCACAGGAAGAAGCAAAGAAAACAGGCGTTTACTCAGCCGCAGGTCTTAAAGCTATTAAGGATGCAATCGATGCCGCAAACGCAGTTCTTGCCGCAGGTCACAAGATTGATAATCAGGCAACTGTTGATAACGCTGTAACAGCTCTCCAGAACGCTGTTGCTTCCGCTGAAAAGGCAGGCGCTGATTATTCAAAGCTCGACAAGGCTATCGAAGATGCAAAAGCTAAGTACAACGCAAAGGTCGGCGATGAGTTCCTTTACAATGATGCTTCCAGAGAAGCTCTCAAGAACGCAATCGCAACAGCAGAAGCAGTTGACCGTAACCTCCTTGCAGGTGATCAGTCAGTAATCGATAATGCGGTTGAGGCTCTCAACAAGGTTGCCGATGAAGCTATAAAGAACCCCGCAAATTACTCCGCTCTTGAAAATGCAATCGCAGCCGCAAAGGCTGAGGCCGCTAAGAGCAATCTCTACACTGATGAAACAATTGCCGAAATCAACAAGGCAATTGCCAAGGCTCAGGAAGCTCTCGATGCAGGCTATGCAATCGATGAGCAGGGCAAGGTTGATGCCGCTTACGAAGCACTCGTTAATAACGATGCAGTTAAGAATCCCGAGAAGAAGCCTGCTGATTACACCGATGCTGATGCCGCAAAGGCAAAGGCAGAGGAAATGCTCAATGAAAAGGTCAATGGCGAATACCTTTACGATGATGCAACAAGAGAAGCTCTTGCAGAAGCAATCGCAAAGTGGAATGAGCTTGATAAGAACCTCAAGATTGATGAGCAGGGCAAGGTTGATGCAGTTAAGGATTCACTTACAGCCGCAACCTCAGCTCCCGTAAAAGCTCCTGCTGATTACACCGATGCTGATGCCGCAAAGGCAAAGGCAGAGGAGATGCTCAACAAGAAGGTCAACGGCGAATACCTTTACGATGATGCAACGAGAGAAGCTCTTGCAGAAGCAATCGCAAAGTGGAATGAGCTTGATAAGAACCTCAAGATTGATGAGCAGGGCAAGGTTGATGCAGTTAAGGATTCACTTGCAAACGCAACCTCTGCTCCCGTAAAGAGAGATGCCGATTACTCAAAGCTTGACGAAGCTATCGAAGCTCTCAAGAAGGAAATCGCCAAGGGCGAAACCGTTTACACTCCCGAGGGCATTGCCGCTCTTAAAAAGGCTCTTGCCGATGCAGAAAAGATAAAGAACGACGGTCTTAAGATTGACGAGCAGGATAAGGTTAACGCCGCAGTTTCTGCCGCCAACTCCTCAATGAGCTCAGCAGAAAAATCAAACGCTGATTACACAGAGCTCGACAAGGCTATCGAAGATGCAAAAGCTAAGTACAACGCAAAGATTGGCGATGAGTTCCTTTACAATGATGCTTCCAGAGAGGCTCTCAAGAACGCAATCGCAACAGCAGAAGCAGTTGACCGTAACCTCCTTGCAGGTGATCAGTCAGTAATCGATGCTGCTGTTGAAGCTCTTAACGGTGTTGCTAATGCCGCAGTTAAGAAGTCGGCTGATTATTCAGCTCTTACTGCCGCTATCACCGCCGCTAAGGCAATGGCTGAGCAGACCGATGTTTACACCGCTGAAACAATTGCCGAAATCAACAAGGCAATCGCCGAGGCAGAGAAGGCAGTTAACGCTAACTACACTCTCGATGAGCAGACAAAGGTCAACTCCGCTTATAACGCACTCGTTAATAACGATGCAATCAAGAACCCCGTGAAGAAGGGCGACTACACAGAGCTTGACAAGGTCATTGCTGAGCTTAAGGCAGAAATCGCCAAGACTTCACTTTACACAGAATCAGGCAAGAAGACCCTTGAAGATGCACTCATTATGGCTCAGGCTGTAAAGGGTGCAGCTTACACAGCAAAGGATCAGAATAAGATCGATACCGCTGTCAATAATGTCAAGGATGCACTCAGCCGTGCAGAAAAGAACCTTGCCGATACTTCAAGGCTCGAAAGCACTCTTGAAAACGCTAAGAACGAAATCCTTGGCGAGTACACTCAGGAAAGCCGTCAAGAGCTTAAGGATGTTATCGATATGATCGAGGACTTCCTGAAAGAACCGATCGCTTCCGACCGTCAGGATGAGGTTGACGCAAAGCTTGATGCTCTTGAAGATGCTCTTGCAAACCTTAAGAGATACTACAACAGAGTTAACCTTTCAATCCAGAAGCCGAGCAAGAACAAGTTTATGTATCAGATGGGTATTATTCTCCACGCAACAATCGGCGGCGAATATCCCGAGGGCGCACACGTTGTCTGGACACAGGATAACAACAACTTCAAGACAACAGACCGCGGCGATACATCTTGTAGCTGCAGCGGTGAGCTTCAGATCGTTTCGGACCGTCACGGTTCAACGACCTTCACCGCAACAGTAGTTGATGCTGAGGGTAACCCCGTACTTAACAGCAACGGTCAGGCTTATACCCAGTCCGTTACAATTACCTCACAGGCTAACTGGTTCTATAAGATTATTGCGGCAATCGTAAGATTCTTCCGCAGTCTCTTCGGTCAGGCAATCATTCTTCCTCAGGCAATGGGCTTTGAGGTAAAATAACCCCAATTTCAAAAAGCAGGTATGGGCATTGCCCGTACCTGCTTTTCTCTTGCGATGAATAAAAAAGAGCACTGGCGGATTAACCCGTCAATGCTCTTGCATATTTGTATTTTGCTTTAATAATTTGTTATAACGATTTCGCAGGTAAATTCAGCCTTGCTCTCCTCGCCGTTCCAATAAATTCCGATTGCTCTCTCACCGTCGAAAGCGTGGTAAAACCTCGCAGAGCCGCTTGGCTCTTCATCGGGAATGTGAGCGTGAGAGGTGTAATCGGTGAAGCCTGCTCGCTCAACCTTGGCGATGTATTTAAGGTAATCCTTGTAGCTCAGCTCGGGGATAATAATGTTGATTCTTGTGCCGTTGTCGCCATTAAAGCGGCGGCTGATGATGCCGTCTGCCTTGAGCCTTGGCAAGCCGTCTGTAAGGCTGTTCTCGCTCCAACCCTTGCCCTCGCTGACGAGCGAAACGTTACTGTTCGTGCCGATGGTCGGCGTTTCGGGCGGAGTTTCAACAATGTTCGGCTCATAAAGCGTTGAAACAGCATTGTTTGTTGTCTGGGGTGGCGTTACCTGAGCCTTGCCGCAACCTGTTGCCGTGATGATTGCGGCTGCCGCAAGAACGGCGGCTGTGATTTTGAATTTAGTCATTGCCGTTCAGCTTCTCCAATGATTGCATTTTGAGGTAGGCGTTGATAAATCCGTCAATGTCACCATCCATAACGGCGTTGATGTTGCCCATTTCGTAGCCCGTTCTGTGGTCCTTTGCGAGGGTGTAGGGCATAAAGACATAGGAGCGGATCTGACTGCCCCAGCCGATTTCCATTTGAACGCCCTTGATGTCCTCGATTTTGTCGAGGTGTTCACGCTCTTTGATTTCGAGGAGCTTCGATTTGAGCATTCTCAGCGCAACCTCACGGTTCTGAGTCTGGCTGCGCTCAACCTGACAGCTTGTAACAATGCCTGTCGGGATATGGGTCAGGCGAACTGCGGAGCTGGTTTTGTTAACCTTCTGACCGCCTGCGCCGCTTGCACGGTAAACATCCATCTTAACATCGTCCATATTGAGGTCGATTTCGATAGTGTCATCGATTTCGGGCATAACCTCAAGGCTTGCAAAGCTTGTGTGTCTTCTGCCCGAAGCATCGAACGGAGAAACACGAACAAGGCGGTGAACGCCGTTTTCGCTCTTGAGATAGCCATAAGCGTTCTCGCCCTCAATGCGGAGAACTGCCGATTTGAGTCCTGCTTCGTCACCGTCGAGGAAATCAGTCATGCTGACCTTGTAGCCGTGGGATTCTGCCCAATGGCTGTACATTCTGACGAGCATGCTTGCCCAATCCTGCGCCTCTGTTCCGCCTGCACCTGCGTGGAAGGTGAGGATTGCGTTTTTGTTGTCGTATTCACCGCTGAGAAGCGTGCTGAGAGTTTGCTTGTCAAGCTCTGCCTTGATGCGGTCAACGCTTTCACGGCAATCGGGGAACATCGATTCGTCTTCTTCCTCATCGCTCAGCTCAATCATAACAAGCGTATCTTCAAAATCTGCGTTGAGCTTTTCGTAAGCTTCAACCTTGTTTTTAAGACCTGCAACCTGCTGGAGAACCTTTTGCGAATTTTGGAGGTTATCCCAAAAATCGGGTGCGGCTGTCTGCTCCTCAAGCACGGCGATTTCTTTTTTCATATCTTCAAGACCGAGTGCCTCTGCCAATTCGGCGAGCGGCTTTTTCTGTTCGAGAAGTTCTAAGCGGAGTTCTTCAAATTGAAGCATAAAATATCCTTTCTCGGTGCTGACACCTTTTTTCACATAAATTTACATATTATATTTTAATACATTTTTATCAATAAGTAAAGTATAAGCAAAAAATTTTCAAAACTTTCAATTAAATTATATATAGTTGTTGAAATTGTGTGATAAATTGTGTAAAATGATAAAGCATAGCTTTGAAAGGTAGTATGTAAATGAGATACACAGGTGAAATTTGTCCTTATTGCGGTGTTGCTTTTAACGAGGGTGACGATGTTGTTGTCTGCCCCGAATGTGCAACGCCCCATCACAGAGGATGTTGGTTTGCTCACGGCTGCTGCGCCAATGCGGAAAAGCACGCCGAGGGCTTCGTTTGGTCAAAGCAGAACGCTCAGCCTGAGCCTGCCGCCGTGCAACATTCAGAGCAGAGCGGCGAAATAGTCTGCCCCGATTGCGGCAAGGTATGCCCGAACGGCACTCTGCGCTGCCCCGATTGCGGTGCGCTCTTGCTCAACTTCAATCAGTTCAACCGCAGCGAATCGGGTGAGGCTCAACAGCCTCAGTTCGCTTTCTTCCGCCCTGGCTTCGATCCGAATGAGCAGGTCGGCTCGGCAAAATCGGGCGATATTGCGCTCTATTGCCGCACAAGTGCAGCAAGGTATATCCAAATCTTCAAAAATATCGCTTCGGGCAAAAAGGTCAGCTTCAACTGGGCTTCGTTCCTTTTTGCGCCTTATTGGTTCTTTTATCGCAAGCTTTATAAGCCCGGCATAATCTTTCTTGCTCTGTTTATGGCACTCAACCTTTGGCAGCTTCCGCTGATGAACGAGTTCTATGAGGTTTATGACAGCGCCGTTATCGAGGCTCAGCGTGTCACAGAGGCTCAGGGCGAGAAGGCGGCAAATGCCGTGCTCGAACAGCGTGCCCAACAGCTTGTCGAAGCCGCAACTCCGCTGATGCTTCCGATGATGCTCTATTTTGTGCTGAAGCTTTGCGCAGGCTTCCTCGCAAACAAGTTCTATTATAAAAAGGTTATGGCGGATATTGAGCAGATAAATTCCGAACCGCTTGAACAAAATCTCCGTCAGGCTTCGATTTTCAAAAAAGGCGGCGCTTCGCTCGCACTCGGCGCACTCTCTGCCCTTGTTTGCGATGGCTTGATAACCCTCGCCACCTATATTTTAAACGGCTGATAAAGAATTTCTATCATAAATTTTACCGAAAGGAAATGATTAACAATGAAAATTAAAAAGGCGATTATTCCGGCAGCAGGTCTTGGCACAAGAGTTTTGCCAGCATCAAAGGCTGTCCCGAAGGAAATGCTTAATATCGTTGATAAGCCCGCAATCCAATACATAGTTGAAGAGGCAGTTGCCGCAGGCATCGAGGATATCCTCATCATCACAAACCGTGGTAAGGGTGTTATCGAGGATCACTTCGACCATTCCTTCGAGCTTGAAACAAAGCTTGCAGAAAACCCCTCAAAGAAAGATATTTACGAAGAGGTTAAGGCTGTTGCAGGTCTTGCAAACATCTATTTTATCCGCCAGAAGGTCACAAAGGGTCTTGGCCACGCTGTTCTTTGCGCAAAGAGCTTTGTCGGTAACGAGCCCTTCGCAGTTCTCTACGGCGATGATGTTATCATCTCCGAACCTGGCAAGCCCACAGTTACCGAGCAGCTTTGCGATGCTTACGAAAAGTACGGCTGCGGTACAGTCGGCGTAAACGAAGTTCCCCGTAAGGATGTTTCAAAGTATTGCAGCCTTGATGTCAGTGCAATCGAGGGTGAGGAGCGCACAATGCGTTGCCACAAGATTATCGAAAAGCCCTCTGAGGAGCAGATTATGTCCTGCTATTCAATCCTCGGCAGAGTTATTCTTCCTCCCGAAACCTTCGACCTGCTTGAGCACTATCTTGCAGAAACTCCCGAGGGTCAGGAGCTGTTCCTTACCGATGCAATGAACCACCTTGCAGGCGAGGGTAAGCTCACAGCCGTTGATTTCATCGGCACTCGCTACGATATGGGTAACAAGCTCGGCATTATGAAGGCTAACTGTGAGGTTGCTCTCAACCACAAGGAAATCGGCGACGATTTCAAGGCTTACCTCAAAGAGCTTGTTAAAACATTCTGATTGAATTGATATGAAAAAGATTTTTGCTTTGGTTTCGGCGGCAATCCTTCTCTTTGCCGCTGTCGGCTGTACGAAAAAGGTCAACAACGGCGGCACGGCTGAGGTCGGTACTTCGGTGCAAAGCGGTGAAGAAACTGCCACCGAGAAAAGCTCCGATAAAAAGGAGCAGGATGAAGCAGGAGGCTTTTTTGACTTCCTCTTCAACAGGGGCGACAAAGCCGATAAAACAACGACTGAAAAGGTCAAAGCCGAAACCACTAAAAAAGGCTATCTCACAACAATTACCGTGCCCGAAAACGCTAAATCAACCAAGCCTGCGGAAACAATGCTTGTGCTGACGACCGAGGCTGTTAAGCAAACGGCAAAGCCCGATGTGGAACAAACAAGCAAAAATTCCGAAACATCTGCGGCTGTCACGGCAAAGCCTAAGGACACGACCTACACGACACAAAAATACACCCTGCCGCCGACAACCGTGAAGCCGACAACCACCAAGGCTCCGTTTGTTGCGCCGAAGGTTCGCTTCAAAAGCCAAATCGTCTGCAAGGCAGGCGAGGAGAGCGTAACGATTTCCGTTGATTCCTACAAAGCGGTTGAATCAAAAGGCGGAACTGCAATGCTTTCGTTTGCGGCAACCGCATCGGGAACGGTCGAAAAAGCAACCTCAGCCGTTATCTATGCCAACTGCTACGATTCTTCGGGCGGTCTGATTCAAAAGGTCAGCGGCTATGTTGCCGTCAAAACGAGCGGCGAGGCAGCAGGGCTGATTTCTTTGCCCGCCAAAACTGCGCTCGTTGAGCTTGTCGGCGAATAAAGCCGAAGCCTTGAACAAAACGCTTGCATTGTATTTTTAAAAGATGTATAATGTAGGTGTAAACAATACAGCCATTCTGTTTGGGCAAAAACAACAAATCCGTTGCCGCCTTTTTCGGCTTTTTTTGCTTAGGACAAGCTGTTTTTTTGAAAAAACGCTTGAATTTTTGTGATGGCTGTAGTATAATCCAATTACATATTAGGTTTCCAAAAATATGTAACAAAAAACAGGAGGACATTACCATGAAGAAACTTAGCATTGTTCTTGCTCTCATTATGGCTCTTTCTTGCTTCGGTATTGTTGCAGCTGCAGAAGATACAACCTCAACAACTGCCGCTCAGACAACAGAAGCTCCCAACGCTGATGCAACAACAACTTCAGTTGCAAACGCAAACGTTGTAGTTACCGTTAACTATCTTGATTTTGACGGCAACCTTGAGAGCAGCGACACACTCAAGTTCACAATCGCCGCAGGCTCAATCCTCACCTCAAAGGGTGTTGTTGATGCTGTTACCAACCATGCAGATTTCAACTCAAAGCAGGATACTATTTCCGATGTTGTTGTTTGGAACGATGACGCTTCCACAAAGTTCGTAAGCGTTAAGGTTGAGGCAGGTCAAACATACGAGTTCATCGTTACAGCAGCAGAGCGTGAGGATGTTGAAAACTTCGCTAACCTCACAGCTACAAAGCTTGCAGGTCTTGATTGGGCAGGTTTTGCTAACGCAAACGTTACCCTCATCAACCAGATCATCTCAGGCTTCAAAGCAGCAGTTGACAGCCTTGTCAGCGCTGAGTGGCCGAACGCTGCAGACAAGACAGAGGCAGCAGCTACAACAACAGTTGCAGCAGACGCAGCAGTTGAAGAAACTCCCGACACAGGTGTTTCAGCAGTTGCAGGCGCAGCAGTTGCAGTTCTTGCTCTTTCAGCAGCAACAGCAGTTGTTCTTCGCAAGAAGGAAGACTAATCAACAGTTTGATTTTTAACTGATTGAACTAATTGAACAGCCATCGATTTTTCGGTGGCTGTTTTTTCTTTTTTGTTCCCAAAAGCAGAAAGCTTAAATGAAATTAAAATTTATCGTTATTTATTGCTTTTTATGCTTGACAACCACTATACTTTGTGGCATAATGGAGTTATAAATTATCACACCCCCAACTTATAGTTGTTTTTTGTACATATTTGCGAATGGGAACTCAAGAACGGCGGCTATCAAACGGTAGCCGCCGTTCTTGTTTTTCAAAAAAGATATTATAGTTGTTTTAACTAACTGCGGTTTGTGGTTTAGCGCTTCAGTTTGCTAAAGTGTACAAATATTGATTTTTCGCCAAATTATCCGCATAAACCCTTGACAATCAATGCTAAAAAGTTTAAAATGTTAACAAATATATAAAAGCGATGATGAGGAAAAAAATCCTGCACTTGTTTTTCAGAGAGTTGCCGTTTGGTGCAAGGCAACAGCAAAGCAGTGATATAGCTCGTCCTCGGAGCTGTCGGCTGAAAGGCGCTTGGCGTTGCATAGGTTAGACCGGGTACTCCCGTTACAGAGAGCTGTGTTGACTGACACAGGCAGAGTGGGTGATTTTCTTCATCAAGAAAGAGTGGTACCACGGAGAATATTTTTAATCTTCGTCTCTTTTGCACAAACAAATTTTACTTGTTGTGCATTAGGGCTTTTTTTGTATTCAGCACTTTTGCCCTTGCACATTGAAAGGAACTGCTATGAACCACAACAAATACCAAAGACAATTCTTCCCTGCTCCTGCGGTTTCGACCGATTGGATGCAAAAAACTTATATTGACAAGGCTCCGATTTGGTGCAGTGTTGATTTGCGTGATGGCAATCAGGCACTCATTATCCCGATGAGCCTTGAAGAAAAGCTTGAGTTCTTCAAGCTGCTTGTTAAAATCGGCTTTAAAGAAATTGAAATCGGCTTCCCTGCCGCAAGCGAAACGGAATATGAATTCTGCCGCACCTTGATTGAGCAGAATCTTATCCCTGATGATGTTACGATTCAGGTTCTCACTCAGAGCCGTGAGCATATTATCGCCAAAACCTTTGAGGCGCTCAAGGGCGCAAAGCACGCCGTTGTTCACCTTTATAATTCCACCTCTGTTGCTCAGCGTGAGCAGGTTTTCCGCAAGAGCAAGGAGGAGATTATCGAAATCGCACGCTTCGGCGCAAAGCTCTGCAAGGAATACCGTGAAAAAACTCCCGGCAACTTCACCTTTGAATATTCGCCCGAAAGCTTCACAGGCACAGAGCCTGAATATGCCGCCGAAATTTGCAACGAGGTGCTTGATATTTGGCAGCCGACACCCGACGATAAGGTTATCATCAACCTGCCCGTTACGGTTTCACATTCAATGCCCCATGTTTATGCAAATCAGGTTGCTTATATGGATCAAAACCTCAAATACCGTGAGAATGTTATCATCTCGCTCCATCCGCATAACGACCGTGGCTGTGCTGTTGCAGACAGCGAAATGGGCTTGCTTGCAGGCGGTGACCGCATCGAGGGCACTCTTTTCGGCAACGGCGAACGCACAGGCAATGTCGATATTATCACGCTTGCCCTCAATATGTTCTCGCAGGGCGTTGACCCGGAGCTTGATTTCAGCAATATGCCCGAAATCTGCGCACTGTATGAGCGAGTGACAAGGATGCGTGTTTACGAGCGTCAGCCCTACAGCGGTCAGCTTGTCTTTGCCGCCTTCAGCGGCTCGCATCAGGATGCTATCGCTAAGGGTATGCACTACCGTGATGAGCATAAATCCGAAATTTGGAATGTGCCTTATCTTCCGATCGACCCGACGGACATCGGCAGAGTTTATGAGGCAGATGTTATCCGTATCAACTCGCAATCGGGTAAGGGCGGCATCGGTTATCTTATGGAAACCGCTTATTCGCTCATTCTTCCGCCGAAAATGCGTGAGGTGTTCGGCTACCATGTCAAATCCGTTTCCGACCACGCTCATAAGGAGCTTCAGCCGCAAGAGGTTTACGATATCTTTATGCAGAACTATGTCAATGTTGAAGATAGCGTTGCCGTGCCCGAGGTTCACTTCATCAAGGGCGACGGTATGAAAGCGGCAGTTACGCTCAACTTCAATGGCGAGGAGAAATCCGTTGTTTCAAAGGGTAACGGCTCGCTCGACGCTGTTTCCAACGCAATCAAAACCGTTATCGGCGATTGCTATACTCTCGAAACCTACACTGAACACGCCTTGGAAGATGGTTCAACCTCCCGTGCCGCCTCCTATGTCGGAATCAAATGTAAGGATTGCGATAAGGTGTTCTGGGGCGCAGGCATTGACAGCGATATTATTCTCTCCTCTGTCAAGGCTCTTGTCAGCGCAGTTAACCTTATGTTAAAGAACAAATAAAGGAAAAATAAATTATGAAAAAAACCGGTTCAGAAATTATTATAGAAACTCTGGTTGAGCAGGGTGTTGATACCGTTTTCGGTTATCCCGGCGGTCAGGTGCTTAACATTTACGATGCCCTCTATGTCAACAGCGACCGTATTAACCATGTTCTCACAGCCCACGAGCAGGGTGCTGCTCACGCCGCAGACGGTTATTTCCGTGCAACGGGCAAGGTCGGCGTTGTTATTGCAACCTCCGGTCCCGGTGCAACAAACCTTGTAACAGGTATTGCAACCGCAATGCTCGATTCCGTTCCGATGGTCGCAATCACAGGCAACGTGCCCTGCGACCTTATCGGCAGAGATAGCTTTCAGGAGATTGATATTACAGGCGTAACATTGCCGATTACAAAGCATAATTATTTTGTCAACGATGTTACTCAGCTTGCCGATACTGTCCGTGAGGCATTTCAGGTTGCCCGTTCAGGCAGACCCGGCCCTGTGCTTATCGATGTTCCCAAGGATATTCAGCTTGCTGTTTGCGATTATGAGCCGCAGGAGCAGCTTCCGCTTTTCGTTAACCAAAAGGCAAGCGATGAACAGATTGCACAGGCTGTTGAGCTTATCAAAGAATGTAAGCGCCCCTATATTTATATCGGCGGCGGCTCAATCGGCGCAGGCGTAAGCGAAAAGGTTGTTGAATTTGCGGAGAAAATCGATGCAGTTATCGGTTGCTCGCTTATGGGCATTTCCGCTGTTCCGACTGATAACCCTCGCTTCCTCGGTATGCAGGGTATGCACGGTCACTTCGCTTCCTCAACCGCACAGAACAATGCGGATTTGATTTTGGCAATCGGTGTCCGTTTCAGCGACAGAACAACAGGCAACAAGAGCAAGTTTGCCGTTAACTCAAAGATTATTCAGCTCGACATTGACTTTGCCGAGATAAATAAGAACATCCCCGTTCAGGTCGGCATCTATGGCGACATTGCCGATGCGTTTGATCGCATTGCTGCCGCAACGCCGCAGGCAAGCCACCCTGAGTGGATTAGCTTTGTCGAAAAGATGCGTAAAAAAGAGGCTTCCTACGATATGCCGACTGATACGCTCACCCCGAAATGTGCCGTTGAAATCATCAACAGCAACATCGATTCCGATACTGTTATTGCCACTGATGTCGGTCAGCACCAGATGTGGGCGGCTCAGTATTGCAAGTTCGGCAAGAATCGCAAGTTCGTTTCAAGCGGCGGACTCGGCACAATGGGCTTCGGTCTTGGCGCTGCAATCGGCGCTGCAATCGGCAGCAAATGCCGCACCGTTCTTATCACGGGCGATGGCAGCTTCGGTATGAACCTTAACGAAATGGCAACAGCCGTTTCAACGAATGCACCCGTTACGGTTGTAATTTTCAACAACGGCGTTCTCGGTATGGTTCGCCAATGGCAGACTCTTTTCTTCAATCAGCATTATTCAAACACCGTTCTTGACCGCAAGACGGATTTCGTCAAGCTCGCCGAGGCATTCGGCGCAAAGGGACTCAGAGCGGATTCGCCCGAGGGCTTTGATAAGGCAATGAAAGAGGCAATGGCAACCGATGGTCCTGTTATTATCGATTGCTTGATTGATAAAGATGAGTTCGTTCTGCCGATGATTCCACCCGGAGGCAGTATGGATGACCTTATTGTGGAGAAAGGAAAGAAGCAATGAACAAGTTTACAATAGCTGTTTATGTTGAAAACAAGTTCGGCGTTCTTACTCGTGTTACAAGTATGTTCACCAGACGAGGCTTCAACATCGATGCGCTCACCGTTGGCGAAACCGAATCTCCGCAGTATTCCCGAATTACAATCACAATGAGCGGCGACGGTTACGCAAGAAACCAAATGCTCAATCAGCTCCGCAAGCTCCACAATGTTAAAAAGGTTGAACTTTTAGAGCTTGATAATTCAATCAACCGTGAGCTTATGCTCATCAAAATCAAAAACGATCCCAAAACAAGGCAGGATATTCTCTCGGCGGTTGACATTTTCCGCTCCAAGATTATTGATTATTCAACCGAGGCGCTCTGCATCGAAATCACGGGCGAGCCTTCCAAAATCGATGCTTTTGTTGAGATTATGAAGCCTTACGAAATCATTGAAATGTGCCGCACAGGTATCGTCGCCCTCGAAAGAGGCAGCGGCAGTATGCTTGCAAAATAAACAAACAAATCCATATTAAAAGGAGTTAATTAAAATGGCAAAAATTTATTATCAGCAGGATTGCGACCTTAACAGACTCAGCGGTAAGACCGTTGCTATCATCGGCTACGGCTCACAGGGTCACGCACACGCACTCAACCTCAAGGAATCAGGTGTTGATGTTATCGTCGGTCTTTACAACGGTTCAAAGAGCTGGGCAAAGGCTGAAAAAGCAGGTCTTAAGGTTATGACCTCTGCCGATGCTGCAAAAGCTGCTGATGTTATTATGATTCTTATCAACGATGAGAAGCAGGCTAAGCTTTACAAGGAGAGCATTGAGCCCAACCTCACCGAGGGCAAAACTCTTGCTTTCGCTCACGGCTTCAACATCCACTTCGGCTGCATCAAGCCCCCGAAGAATGTCAACGTTATCATGATCGCTCCCAAGGGCCCCGGTCACACTGTTAGAAGCGAGTATCAGGCAGGCAAAGGCGTTCCTTGCCTTATCGCTGTTGAGCAGGATGCAACAGGCGATGCTCTTGAAATCGGTCTTGCTTATGCACTCGGTATCGGCGGCGCTCGTGCAGGTGTTCTCGAAACAACATTCCGCAC
>CAYQRS010000003.1:0-28635 GCA_964419825.1 uncultured Eubacteriales bacterium | reverse complement strand
CTCCTCCAACAAAGCGATATTACCGAAGCGGCTCACCGCCCAGAAAATCGGAAGAATTATAATTGTTGAAAGCAAATTAAAATAAAAATGGATAAAGGCGGTACGCTTTGCGTTTTTGGAAGCACCCATTGCCGAGATAAGGGCACTTACGCAAGTGCCGATATTTTGACCGAGAATAATCGGGAATGCGGTTGCATAGCTGATTGAGCCTGTCAGCGAAAGAGCCTGCAAAATACCGACAGAAGCAGATGAGGATTGGATTGCCGCAGTAACAACTGCGCCCATAATAACGCCCAAAATCGGGTTTGAGAAAATAATCAAAGCGTTTTGGAAGGCTTCGATTTCCGCCAAGGGCTTAACTGCGGCAGACATCGTATCCATACCAAACATCAAAACGGCAAAGCCGAGGAAAATCAAGCCCATATCCTTGCGCTTTGTGTTCTTGACAAACATATAGAGGATTACGCCGATGAATGCGAGCAGAGGCGTAAATGAGCTGGGCTTGAGCATTGTCATCAGCAAGCTGTCACCCTCGATGCCTGTCATACTGATAAGCCAAGCTGTAACGGAAGTACCGAGGTTTGCGCCCATAATAACGCCGACAGCCTGAGAAAGCTGCATCAGACCTGAATTAACAAAGCCAACAACCATAACCGTTGTTGCCGAGGATGACTGAATTACGGCAGTAACAACCAAGCCGAGCAAAAAGCCTTTGAATTTGCTTGAAGTCAGCTTGCCTAAAATCGATTTAAGGCTTGAACCTGCGCATTTTTCGAGTGCGGCACCCATTGTGTTCATTCCGAAAAGGAAGAACGCCAAGCCGCCGAGTAAAGAAAGCACATTTAAAAGCGACATAATTCTTCTCCTATTTTTTGTTACAACTGCATTATATATGCTTGCATTTAAAAAGGCAATAACCAACCGAAAATATTCCTTAAATTTTCCTTAAACAAAAAAGATACCGCAAGAGCGGTATCTCAATTTCATTTTATGAGGTCTTTTATAACCTCGCCTGCCGCAATAAGCCCTGCAACGCTCGGCACGAAGGAAACACTGCCGGGAGTTGCCCTGCGGCTTTCGTCGGGCGGCTGAAACAAGGGCTTGATCGGCTGTTCGGTTGAATAAACGACCTTCAGCTTGCCCAAGCCCCTTTTGCGCATTTCGGTGCGCATAACCTTTGCCAAGGGGCAACCGCTTGTTTTGGAAATATCCGTAACGGTCAGCTTGGTCGGGTCAAGCTTGTTGCCTGTGCCCATACAGCTTATTATGCCAACTCCGTTTTGCTTTGCAAGCTCAACTAGCAACAGCTTTGAGGTCACAGTATCGATTGCATCGATAACATAATCGTAATTTGAAAAATCGAACTGCGCCGAGGTTTCGGCAGAAAAAAAGCAAGGATAAGCTTTAACGGTGATTGTCGGATTAATATCCTTTATTCTTTCTTCCATTACCGCAACCTTGCTTTTGCCGACAGTACTGTTCAAGGCAACAAGCTGACGGTTAAGGTTGGATTGAGCCACGCTGTCGTTATCGCAAAGACCGATTGTGCCGACACCTGCCCTTGCCAACGCTTCCGCCGCAAAAGAGCCTACGCCGCCGACACCGAAAAGCAAGACCGAGCTGTTTTTGAGTTTCTCAACACCGCCCTCGCCGATGAGCATTGCGGTGCGCATATAACAATTATCCATAATATTCTCCGTTATTTTTATCTGCGTTCATTATATCATCGAGTTTATTTTATGTCAATTTTGTTGACATAAACAGGCACTGAGTGTAAAATGAACACACAGGAGGCTGATTGAAAATAAAAAAATTATTTGCGATTATTGCACTCCTCACGGCAAGCTGCATCATGTTCTGCGCCTGCGGCAACAGCCGAAGCCGCCAGAAAAGGCGGCTTGTTTTTTGCGGTTTTTTGCAATTATTGTTGACTTTTTATACTAATAAATATAAAATAGTTCTGTATGTATGTAAACGGAGGTTAAAAAATGAAACTCGATAAACTCGTAAGCGAAAGATTTAAAGAAAAGCCCTCAGATTGCGTTATCGACAGCCACGCTCTTATGGTCAGAGGCGGCTATATGAAGCCTGTTGCAAACGGCATTTATTCAAACTTCCCAACTCTTAAAAGAGTTACCAAAAAAATCGAACAAATCATCCGTGAGGAAATGGATGCGATTGACGGTCAGGAGGTTATGTTCCCCGTTGTTATGCCCGCCACCCTTTGGGAGGAAAGCGGCAGATACGAATCGATCGGCAGTGAGCTTGTCCGCTTTAAGGACAGGAACGACACGAACCTCGTTCTCGGTATGACACATGAGGAGGCCGCCGTTCACCTTGTCAGAGAATACGCCAACAGCTACACAAAATATCCCTTTATGATTTACCAAATCCAAACAAAATTCCGTGACGAAGGCAGACCGAGAGCAGGTCTTATTCGTGTGCGTGAATTCACGATGAAGGATGCTTACTCCTTCCACACAAGTCAGGAGGATTTGGAGCAATACTACGCCAAATGCTACGATGCTTACAACCGCATTTTCGCCCGTTGCGGTATTCCTGAGGTTGTAACGGTTAAATCCGATTCAGGTATGATGGGCGGCAGTATTTCGCACGAATATATGCTCCTCACCCCCATCGGCGAGGATAACATCGCAGTTTGCGGCGAATGTGATTACAGAGCGAATGTTGAAGCCGCACCCTGCATTATCGAAAACGAAAAAGACGAACAGCTCGATGAGCTTAAGCTCATTTACACGCCCGATATTCACACGATTGAGGACATTTGCGCTTTCCTCAGCTCTCCGCTTGAAAAGAGCTGTAAGGCTGTTGTTTACCAGCGCAACTCCGATGACAGCTATATCGCCGCTTTCGTAAGAGGTGACCTTGAGGTTAACGAAACAAAGCTCCGCAACGCTTGCGGCTGTGATATTCATCCTGCAGAAATCGTTGACGGCTGTGGCTTGTTCGCAGGCTTCATCGGTCCGTACAATATGGATGAGCGCATTACTGTTATGATTGACTCCTCACTCAAGGGAGCAACAAACCTTTCTTGCGGCGCAAACCAAATTGACCACCACTACACAGGTCTTAACATTGAGCGTGACCTCGGCGAGGTTGAATACTTCGACATTGCGGCAATCAAAAACGGCGGCATCTGCCCTGTTTGCGGCAAGCACAGCATTACGCTTTCAAGAGGTATCGAGGTTGGCAACATCTTCCAGCTCGGCACTAAATACACAAAATCAATGAATATGCAATACCTTGACAGCAACGGCAAGGCACAATACCCGATTATGGGCTGTTACGGTATCGGCGTCGGCAGACTTGCCGCAAGCGTATGCGAGGCTCATCACGATGAATACGGTCCGATTTGGCCGATGAGCATTGCACCTTGGCAGGTTCACCTTTGCTGTATGAGAGCTGATAACCAAGAGGCTCACGATTGCGCAGATAAGCTTTACGCTCAGATGCAGCAAAACGGCATTGAGGTTGTTTATGATGACCGTACAGTCAGTGCAGGCGTTATGTTCTCAGATGCTGACCTTATCGGCGTTCCGCTGAGAGTTATCGCAAGCCCCAGAAACCTCAAGGAGGGCGTTTGCGAAATCGTAAGCAGAGATAAATCCATTCAGATGAAGGTTGAAATCGATAAGGTAATCGACACCGTTAAAGAGCTTACCGCTCAAATGATGAACTGAAAAGAATAACAAAAAGGTCACTTCTTAACCTCAGCGGTTTTGAAGTGACCTTAAGTTTTATTCGTTTGTATCAGGGGCAGTCGGCGCTATCGGCGTAGTCGGTGCAGTCGACGGAACAGAGGGAATCAGCGGTGTTTCAGCCGTTGTCGGCTCTTTTTCCGTTACTTTATCGGTTGTACCGAAAATGTTTTCGAGGAAGCTTGTTGTGACTTCGGGAGCTTCGCCCCAAACAAGCAGCTTGACCTTTGTTCCCTTTGGATAATATTTGCCGGGGGTAAGGTCAACGATTGACTGAACCTCGTTGGCTGTATGCGTGCCGTCGTTCTCTTGAATTTCTTTTTCAACAACAAAGTTGCGGCTTGTGAGCATTTCCTTTGCCGTGTCGAAATCCATGCCGACAATATAGGGCAATTCGAGTTGTTCAATGCCCTTTGAAACGGTGAGAACAATTTTCGTGCCCTTGTTGACGCTTGTGCCTGCGGCGATGTTTTGATCGATAATGATGCCCTTTTCAACAGTATCGCTGTAAACCTCAACGGATTCAAAATTATAAATATTGATCCAGAAAGCAGTTGAAATAACCTCGGAATAGGTGCGGTTGACAAAGGTCGGAACTTCAACAAGCTCACTGCTCGTCGTCATCTCATCATCATTGCCGAAATTCGCCGTCAAGCCGAGCCTGTCGCCTGCGGCAAGAACAACTATCAGGAACACAACAAGCGTTGCCATTGCGCTGATAAGTGCCGTTTTTATGATTATCATTTTGTTTTCGTCTTTAACCGTTTTAGCGGCTTCGGGCGATTTTTTAGCCATCGGCTTTGGGGGAGCGGCTTTACTTTCGGGCTGTGTCTCCTCAGCAGGAGAGCCGACTATTACCTCGTTCACCATTGTCGAGCTTGAAGCGGAAAGCTCCGCCCTGAGCTGTTCGACAGAACGGGTTCTGTCCTCAGGCAAAATCTGCAACGAATTGATCAGGCCGTTAATAACATAATCGGGCAACATTTCAGCAAATTTTGCAGGAACCATAAGTCGGTCATTGGTAAGGCGCTCGGTTGCCTCGATTGGGTCAGTGCCGATAAGGGTGCGATAAAGCGTTGCGCCGAATGAATAAACATCTGTCCACGGACCTTGCTGACCGTCGAAGCCATATTGCTCAACAGCGGCATAGCCCGGGAAAATTTGAGCAGTCAGCTCACCTCTTGCAGTTCGTGCCTGCCAAATGCTGAAGCCGCCGATACGCATTTTGCCGTCACGACCAATGTGGAGCGTAACTGGAGAAATGCCACGGTGAATAATTCCTGCTGTGTGAAGCATACCGAGGGTTGAAAGAACGGGCATAAACAGTTGCTTTGCCTTTTCCCACGGAATATAGCCTGCCTTAACCCTTGTTAAATAATCACGCAGGCTGATGCTTTCAATATATTCACAGATTGCGTAAGCGGTTGAATTCTCCTCAAAAACATCGTATACATTTTCCAAAGCAGAAAGACCGCTCATACGAGTCAGCTTGCGCCAAAGCTCCAGAAAATCGGACATACAGTCGTTATAAGCAACGAGGCTGTCGGAGGTAACGGTGATATTCTTATCTCCCCTTGCCCTTGTGCAAAGAGTATCGGGCAGGAATTCACGAACCTTAACCGCTCTTTGTTCAGCTATATCCCAAGCAATGTAGGTTGCACCATCGCCGTTATATTCAAGCAATTTACCGATAAGGTAGCGGTTGCCGACAACGGTTCTGACGGGAAGATAGGGCGAAATCTGCGGCGTACCGACAACATAACCGCAGTTCGGGCAGTTTGTTGCTTCAGCGCCGATTTCCTTCATGCAGCTCATACAAAGATGTTCGCTGTTAATCATAGAAATTGCTCCATTCAAAATAAACTCTATTCATTGTACCATTTTTTATCCAAATAGTCAAATTATAAACAATTACAATAAAAGGAACGGCAAAATCAGCTTTTACCGTCCCTTAGATTTATTTTGTGTTTTTCATAAAATAATCGTCAATAGCGGCAAAGAGCTTTGTTTTTGCCATTGCCCTGTCGCAATCCTTGAGCTGAGCCGCCGCCATCGTGAAGTGTCCTCCGCCGCCGAGCGTTTCCATTATAACCTGAACATTGATATCGCCGAGCGAACGTGCGGATATGTTAACCGTGCCATCAGCTTCAAACATTGCAAAGGAAGCCTTGATACCGTTTATGTTAAGCAGTTCATCCGCCGCCTGCGAGGTTATCGTTCTGATGTCAGGCGAAACGACATCCGCAAAGGCAATCGCACAGTCACGGTAGGTTTCAGCGTCTGAAATAACATCGTTACGCAGCTTGAAGTTTTCCATCTTGTTCATAAACATACGGCGCACCTTGACCGTATCTGCGCCCTTACTGCGCAGGAACGCCGCCGCTTCAAAGGTACGAACACCCGTTTTGAGGGCAAAATTGCGTGTGTCAAGCATTATGCCCGAGAGCAAGGCATCGGCCTCAAAGGAAGAAACCTTCGGCTTGGAGGGCATATATTGGAGCATTTCCGACACCATCTCGCAAGCTGAGGAGGCATTCGGATCATGCTGAAAAACAATCGAATTATTGATAAAATCAACATTCTTGCGGTGATGGTCGATAACGACAACGGTTTTTGCCGCCTTATAAAGCTGAGTGCTTTCAACCATCTCCGAGCGGTGAGTGTCAACAATTATCAGCAGGCTGTTTTTGTCGATAGCCTTGACAGCTTCTTCGGGGGAGCAAAAAACATTGCCTGCGTTTTCTTCAACGCTGTCAATAAGAATCTGCGCAAGCGATTGACTGCGGTTGATGACAATTTTGCCGTTCTTACCTGCTGAATTAACAGCGCAAAGAACGCCGACAGCCGCACCAACTGAATCCAAATCGGAAAACTTGTGCCCCATAATAAAAACATTCGAGCTGTTTTCCATAAGCTTTTGAACAGCGGCGGCAACGATTCTTGTGCGAGCCTTGCTCCGCTTTTCGATGCCCTTTGATGTTCCGCCAAAAAATTCATAGCCATCGTTTTTGTATATTGCGGCCTGATCGCCGCCTCTGCCGATTGCCATATCCAACGCCTGCCGTGCATTCTGCTCTGCCTTGCGGAGAGTTTCCCCCCTGCTGATGCCGATTGAAAGGGTTATTCCGACAAGGTTCTCGCTGAAATTAAAGGAGCGAATCGAATCCAAAATATCGAACCTGCGTTCAATCATTTTATCCAAATCACGTTCCTCACATACGACAACGAACCTGCCATCGCCAAGCTTGCGAACAAGGCAGCCGTATTCCGAAAGCCAATTATCAATCATTTTTTCTGCCTTGATGCGCACCGAATCGGCTTCACCGTCGGAATAGCTTTGAATAATCTCATCAAAATTATCAACGCAAATCAGCATCACATTCGGTCTGCTCTGCTGATATTCATAAAAGGTTTTGCGCATCTCAGTTTCATCGGAAAAGATAAGAGCATAACCGCTTTCGCCGTTCGCATCAATCGGGAACGGATAAACGGAGTAGGAGTGTGCTTCAAAATCGGCAAAAAGGCGGTCACTGTTTGCAATTTCCGTCACGCCCTGACCGTTGAGGAACTGAGAAACGTCATCATTACTCAAGCGGTAATCGCCGATTATTCTTGAATTAAAAAGAGAATTGAACCAGAGTATTCTGCCATCGGCTCTGCAAACAATAACAGGCAGAGGGAAGGCGTTGAGCTTTTCTGTATCAGCCATATTAAGGCTGTTATTCATTGAGTTTAGGAGTGTATCCGCATTGTGCAAAGAAACAACCTTGCTCGCAACGGCAAAGCCGACCAAGAGCAGCCACAAAATCAGCTCAATCAAAGCCACGGTTTTATCGTAACGGAAGGTTACGAGGCTTGTGAAAAGGCTGACCGCAAGGATGCCCAGCGAAGCAATATTATTCCTTATTACACTACGCAAATCTTATACCTCCATTAAAATCGGAACAATCATCGGGCTGCGTCTTGTGCGTTCAAAAACAAAGCGTGACAAATCATCCCTAACCCTTGTTTTTGCCGCAAGCAAATCAGACGGCGCTTTTGAAAGGCGTTCATCAAGGCTGTCATAAGCAATTTGCTTTGCCTCCTCAATAAGCTCCTCCGCTTCTTTAACATAAACGAAGCCTCTTGTGATAATATCGGGACCTGAAACGATATAGCCTGTATCGGGCTCTACGCTTGCGGCAATGATGATTATGCCATCCTGCGACAAATGCTTACGGTCACGCAAAACGATACTGCCGACATCGCCGACACCTGCACCGTCAACATAAACCTTGCCTGCGGGAACAGAACCAGCAATACGGATTTGCTTGTTATCCATTTCAACAAGCATACCGTTATCGGCAACGATGATGTTGCGGTGGTCAATACCCATTGATTCTGCAAGCATTTTATGCTTTTGAAGATGCTTTTGTTCACCGTGAACAGGTATAAAATATTTCGGATTAACAAGGTTCATTATGAGCTTAAGCTCTTCCTGACAGGCGTGACCTGAAACGTGAACCTCGTACATTTTTTCGTAAATTACCTCTGCGCCGAGCTTCATCAGCTCGTTAACAACTCTGCCGACCGTTTTTTCGTTGCCGGGAATCGGCGTTGCGGAAATGATGATATAATCCGTCGGGCCGACCTCAACCTTACGGTGATCGGAAAACGCCATACGGGTGAGCGCAGACATAGGCTCGCCCTGACTGCCTGTGGTGATGATAACCATTTTTTCGGCAGGGTAACGCTTAATCATATCAATGCTTACGATTATGCCGTCAGGCACATCGATATAACCGAGCTCTTTTGCGATTGAAACAACATTTTCAAGGCTTCTGCCCGAAAGCACAACCTTCCTACCGAGTGCGGCGGCGGTGTTGATAATCTGCTGAACACGGTGGATGTTGGAAGCAAAGGTTGCAACGATAATACGGCGGTTGCCTGCACGGCGGAAGAGATTATCAAAGCTCTCGCCGACCTTCTTTTCACTTTCCGTGTAACCTGGGCGTTCGGCATTGGTTGAATCGGAAAGCAGGCACATTACACCCTCTGTGCCGATTTGGGCAAGGCGGTTAAGGTCAATCGGATCGCCGTCGATTGGGGTTGTGTCAATTTTGAAATCGCCCATTTGAACAACCGTGCCGCCGTTACAGCGTATTGCAAGCGCAACAGCATCGGGAATTGAATGGTTAACATGAATCAGCTCAACATCAAATTCGCCAAGCTTGACATGATCACCCGGCTTTACAACATTGAGCTTTGCTTTATTGAGCAAATTATGCTCCTTGAGCTTACCCTGAATCAAACCGATTGTGAGCTTGGTTGAATAAATCGGGATGTTGGCACTCTTCAGCAGATAAGCCAAGCCGCCGATATGATCCTCGTGACCGTGAGTTACAACGATGCCCTTGATTTTGTCGATGTTTTTTTCAACATAAGAAAAATCGGGCAGAACCAAATCGACACCGAGCAAATCGGGATCGGGGAAGGCAAGACCGCAATCGACAAGGAACATACTGTCGTTATATTCATACAGCGTCATATTCTTGCCGACCTCGTTAAGACCACCCAAAAACGCAATACGAATCGGCTTTTTGCTGTTCTTTTTGCCGCCGTGCTTGCTCTGCTTTTGCGGCTTTGATTGCTTGGTTTTCTGGGGCTTTGCGGGTTTTTGCGGCTTTGCCGCCTCCTGAGCAGGTGCTGCGTTCTTCTTTGTTACCTTTGAATAACGGGCAAATTTTGTCTGCTTGCCCTGCTTTTTCTTTTCGGTGTTTTTTTCACTGTTTTTCTCTGACATAATTCTTTCGTGGCACACAAATCAAACCATACAGTTAAACTGCACGGTTCAACAACTGAATATGATTAAAATAAATTTTACGCCACTTATCCTTTCTGAAGTTTATTTGGTTTTGTTTATATTATCTGTCTAACGCCCAAGACAGAAAAAATCCATTAAATCAAATAAATTATAACCTAATTCCCATTTGATGTCAAGCAAAGAGAATCCCTTGTATCGGCAATAATTTCTTCGGCGATTTCCTCATTCGGAGCTTGAACCTCAATGCAAAAGCTGCCTCTTGCGCAGTTCGGCACAATCAAAAGATTTCCGCCCTTGAGCTTTGCGAAAATTCCGCCGTTGAAATCGGTCACAATATCATCGCAGGGCAGTAAATCCGAAATGGCGGTTAAATCGCAATCACTTTTCACAGTTGTGCGTTTGGCAAAATTCTGCGGAATTGCCGAAGCAAGGCTCGCCAAGCCGCAACCGTGACGGTGCATCAAGGAAAACAGCACCGTGCAGGCAAAAACACTATCCGTTTGCCACAGCTCATCGCCGCCGTAAAAGCTCCGCTTGATTTTTGCGCCGCCCTTTTCCGCCGCCGCATCGAGCAAGGAGGGTGCGGAAAAAGGCACGGTGAGGCTTTTGCCGTCAAGGAGATGATAATAAGCGAGCAAAGCCTGCAGCTTATCGTTTGTGTAATGCTTACCATTTTCATCAACTGCGCTGAAATTAAAGCCCGACGGGCTGATAAAAAGCTCTGCTTTGCCGCCGACCGAGCCGTTGAGCGAAACAAGCACACGGTTGACACAGCCTTTGAGTAAAGCATTGCGGCTGTGAACTGCGGCGCTGACATTTTCAAAGCTCTCGTTTTCGCAGATAAGCAGGCGGTAATAAGCCGCACCGCCGTCAGCCTCGGTAACCGCACCTCCCCTTTTGCATGGAAAATCTCCGCTTGCGGCAATGCGTGAGATTTCATCCTCTTTTTCGTGATCAAGCGCCCTGCCGTCAGCACCGTAAACGCTCACAAAGGGCGACGAGCCGCCGCTGACAAACACAAACGAATCCAACCCGAAATGCCGAACAAAAAAGCCTACCTGTGCTTCAAAGCCAACACCGAAATTGATTGCACAGCCGCCGCAATGCTTAACGCCGCCTGCAATGTTACGAACAGCAAAAAGAGCAAAATCTGAATTATCGCCGCAGAAGCCGATTTTATTCCCAAGCACACACGCAAGCGCAGAACCAAGACTTTTGGCGGATTTTGCGGTCAGTTTGTCGCCAATCAAACAATAAGATTTCATAATAAATACCTCGCAAAAATTTATGTAAGCAAAAGGATTATTGACAGAGAAATTAAAAATTATAAGTTAGTGTTGTAAATAAAAGCAAAAAATGTTAAACTATCAAAAGAATATAAAAGGTTAGGTAATAATATGAGCAAGGAAATGAAAAAGGTTGAAATTTTTGCCGACGGAGCCTGTTCCGGCAACCCTGGTCCGGGCGGCTGGGGCACAATTCTGCGCTGTGATGGGCACGAGAAGGAGCTGAGCGGCGGAGATAAGCACACAACAAACAACCGCATGGAAATCACGGCGGTGCTTGAGGGACTCAAGGCATTGAAATTCCCCTGTGAGGTTACCGTCACAACGGATTCTCAATATGTTTATAACTCAATCACAAAGGGCTGGGCAGAGGGCTGGCAAAAGAACGGCTGGGTGAAAAAAGACAAAAAGCCGGCATTAAATGCCGACCTTTGGGAGAGCCTTTTGCTTGAAATCAGCAAGCACAAGGTTAATTTCGTTTGGATAAAAGGGCACAACGGTCACAGCGAGAACGAACGCTGTGACGCATTGGCTGTTGCACAATCCAACCTGCACAAATCATAAGATTATGCAAATCAATCCGCTGCAACCCTCGTTGATTACTTTTTCAAGGGTTTCCTGAAGCTTCATTCTCGCATCATTGGGCATACGGTTGAGCTTATTATGCAAGCCCTCGTTAACAAGCTCATTGAGCGATTTGCCGAAGATATTGGATTGCCAAATTTTAATCGGATCTTCTTCAAACTCCTTAAGCAGGTAGCTTACAAGCTCCTCGCTTTGGGATTCCGAGCCAACAATCGGCGCAACCTCGGTTGTGATGTTTGCCTTCATCATGTGAACTGACGGAGCGGAGGCACGCAGGCGCACGCCGTATTTGCCGCCCTGCTTCACAATTTCAGGCTCTTCGAGTGTCAATTCCTCAATCGTCGGCATAACTATGCCGTAGCCTGTTGCTTCAACCTCATCAAGTGCGTTTTTGAGCCTTTCATAGGCTCTTTTTATTTTTTTCATTTCGAGCATTTCCTGCATCAATGCCTGCTCATCCTTAATATCGCAACCCGTTACCTCGCTGAGAGTTTGGAAGAAAAGCGAGGCTTCCGCAACGGCACTCACGGTTGCCGCACCTGTTGCAAGGTCAAGCGATTCCACCTTTGTGGAAATCAGATATTCACATTCGCAAAGCTCCCTTGCGAAATTCGGGACATCACGCACGTGCTTCAAAAGCTTTGCGCCCTCGGCAACGGCTGTTTCAACATTGCAACGAATCGGGTGATCAGGCTTGAGGCTCATCATCCAGCCAGGCAGCTCCACGCCGACCTGCTTGATTGGGAATTCATAAAGAACCTGACGGAGAATTTCTTTAATTTCATCCTCAGTAACAGTTTTGCAGTTGAGCGGAATAACGGGCACAGAATAAGCCGCAACAAGCTCCTTTGCGGTTGTCTTGGCAAGCTCGCTGTTTTTGTCAACGGTGTTGAGCAGAACAACAAAGGGCTTGTTGAGCACTTTAAGCTCATCGATAACACGCTTTTCCGCTTCAAGATAATCCTCACGCTCAATCTCGCCGATTGAGCCATCGGTCGTCATAACAATTCCGATTGTGGAATGTTCATCAATAACACGCTTTGTTCCGAGTTCAGCCGCCATATTGAACGGAATTTCCTTTTCAAACCACGGCGTTTTAACCATACGGGGCTGTTCGTCTTCGATATAGCCAAGTGCGCCCGGAACGATATAGCCAACGCAATCAATCATTCTGACCTTCATTTCCGCACCGCCGCCAAGGGTTACTGTGACGGCATCCTCCGGAATGAATTTCGGTTCGGTTGTCATTATTGTTCTTCCTGCGGCAGATTGAGGCAGTTCATCGGTTGCCCTTGCCCGCTTTGCTCCGTCGCTGATATTCGGCAGAACAAGGCACTCCATAAAGCGCTTTATGAATGTTGATTTGCCTGTGCGAACAGGTCCGACAACGCCAATGAAAATCGAACCGTCGGTACGGTTGGCAATATCCCGATATATTCCTGAATTAGTCATTGAATTTTTCCTCATTTCTCTTTTATTGAAATCAAACTGTTGGAATAATCAACATTGTCGGTTTTTCCAAGCCGTCGCTGACAAGGGCATTTCGCACACGAACCGCCTCGGGAGAGGTGTTATATTTTTTTGCAATATCCCAAACCTGCTCATCCTTATCGGCAAAATAGACGGTTATGGAGCTTGCGCTGTTCACCTTCGGCGCATTGCTCTCCTGCAAATTGCACAAAGCTTCAAAGCAGTTACAGCAAAAGACACAGCCGTTGACATTGAGCTGAATTCGGGCGTTGAGCGTTGCTCCGCTTCCGCTGACCGAAACTGCGGTACAGCTCACATTCGGCTCATAATCAAGCTTTCCGCCGAGTGCGGCAAACTCCTTTTGATGGCGATAATCACATTGGCGGCAGGCAAAATCGACCTTACCCTCGTTATTACAATAAAGCAGGCAAACCGTCACCGTGCCGCTGAGATTAACGGCGTTTCCCTCACAGCTTGGCACGGCAGTTACATCACTGCACCAGCAATCCAAAATCTCCTTAACCTCGCTGCCTAAAAAGTCCAACGAGGAATTCACCAAAACAGGCTCATCAAGGCTTGCAATCATCTTTTTTTCGCAGATTTGAGTTTTTTCAAGGCTCAAATCTTTTTTTATCGAATAGGCATCAACAAGTGCCGAGCTGTTGACCTCCTGATAGCCATAAGCTGTTGAGCGAACCGAAACAGCCGCATCAATGCGGTTAAGCTCGCCGTTTTCATCGGGCTTCAGTTGAACATCAAGCGACGAAACATCGAGCTTAACATCGCAAACACAGCCCTCACTCACGCCCTCACAATCAACAATCTGGCTGATTGGCATTGTATGTTCCCTTTTTACAATACTACCGTCCTCACAGCAGAGAGTAAGGCTCAACTGCAAATCGCCTTTAACAAGCATTTTATTGCTCACAACCTTGGTTTCGCTGAGCATCGGCAAGGCAACGCTACGCAAAACGCTTTTAATCTTTTTTGTGCCTTCATCAATCGGCACGACCTCGCTCATTTCAAAAAGCTTTGAGGAACAGCCGACGCAATTATAGGTTGAAAGCGTTTGCTGCTTGAGCTGATAGCCCTCGCCACAGGCCGAAGAGAGGATAGCTGTTTTCTCACAGCAAAGCGCCGTAAAAAGCACAGCAACACAGCCGTGAACATCAACACGCCTCGGCGAAACGGCACGGCAGTTGACATAGGCTGTTTTCGCTTTCACAACAACCTGCACATCCATTGTTATGCCGCTCATTTCAACATATTTGCTCAACGGGTAATTCTGCTCAAAGCAGGATATACAATCGTTTTCCCCAAGGTAAACAAGGCGAACAACCGCATTGCCCTCGGCGGTGATACGGTTGCCTGTTATATTTTGGCTTGTGATGCCCGCTTCGATACTGCAACGCAGAATACTTTTAATATCGGCACAATAATCGGGCAGAGTGATGTCGCAATCAACACTTTGCTCTGCTTTCGCTTCCCTCAATATTTTGCAGCAACAAAGTTCCTGCTTTTCTGTGGTCATATCCATTTATTTTACCTCACCTTCAATAGTTCTTAAAAGTTTCTGTTAATATCTATTCGCTACAAGGCTTGGTTATTACAAAAAATAAAGCCGCCCTTGAAACAAGGACAGCTTAAAAAAATATTCAAACTAAAATGGAATCGCCATTGGAATCGATACCGACAATCAGCGGAAAATCCTTGAACTGCAGGCGTTTTACACTTTCACAGCCCAAATCATCGTAAGCAATGACCTCGCAAGCCGTAATACAGCGAGCCGCCAAAGCACCTGCGCCGCCGAGGGCGCAAAGATAAACAGCCTTATTGCGAACGATTGCATCAATAACAGCTTGGTTGCGAGGACCTTTACCAATCATCGCCGCAAGCCCTTTATCGAGCAAAAGCGGAGCGAAAGGATCCATCCTCGAAGAGGTTGTCGGACCGCAGCTTCCGATTGCCAAGCCCTGCGGCGCAGGAGTCGGACCTGCATAGTAAATTACCGCACCGTTCAAATCGAACGGCAAGGCATCACCACCGTTGATTGCGGCAACAATGCGCTTGTGAGCCGCATCACGGGAGGTGTAAACCGTACCGCTGAGAAGAACTCTGTCACCCTTTTTGAGGTAAGAAGCCGCAGCCTTGATTTCAGCGGTGTTAAGAGCGTATTCTGCCACCGTTCAATCCTCCGTAAGATAGTTTTGGAGGATTTGATCGACCTTATCCAAAACCTCATCAATATCGTCATCCTCGGTTAAAGCAATCGGCTCGGCAGAGCTTTTGGCACAGTCATAGGCTTCAAGCTGAGCCTCAAGCCGAGCAATCTTTTCATCACGCAAGGCAAGCTCCTGCTTCGCCTTTTCAAGCTCCTCAAACAGCTCTGCTACATATTCAATTACATCCTTGCGGTTAAAGCCGTTTAAGGCTGTTTTAAAAAGCTTTTCTTCGCCCATTGTGAAAACCCCGAATTTTTATTTTTTAAGTTCTGCCGCAGCCTTGACCTTGGCAACGATGTTTTCGGCAGTTAAGCCGTAAATTTTGAGCATCTCAACCGCATTGCCTGAAGCGCCGAAGGTATCTTCAACGCCGACACGTAGAACCGGCACAGGCTTATTCTCGCAAACAACATCTGCAACAGCCGAGCCAAGACCGCCGATAACGCTGTGTTCCTCAGCAGTTACGATTGCGCCTGTTTCCTCTGCGGCTTTAATAATAATATCCTTATCAATCGGCTTAATTGTTGCCATATTGATAACTCTCACATTTATGCCCTCTGCCTTGAGCATATCGGCGGCAACAAGAGCCTCATTAACCATAAGACCTGTTGCAATTACGGTAACATCATTACCCTCTGTGAGCTGAACACCCTTGCCGATTTCAAACTTATAATCATCGCCGAAAATCTTGGGCGTTGCAAGGCGACCGAAACGCAGATAAACCGGACCGTTGATTTCTGCCGCAGCCATAACAGCCTGATGGGCTTCGGTATCGTCTGCGGGGTTAATAACAATCATACCCGGAATCGTGCGCATAAGAGCAATATCCTCACAGCATTGGTGGCTTGCACCATCCTCACCGACGGAAATGCCTGCGTGAGTTGCGCCGATTTTAACATTGAGGTGAGTATAACCGATTGAATTACGAATCTGCTCAAAGGCTCTGCCTGCAGCAAACATCGCAAAGCTGCTTGCAAAAACAGTATAACCAACGCTTGCAAGACCTGCGGCGACACCCATCATATTACATTCCGCAATACCCGTATCAAAAAATCTTTCAGGGAATTCTTTTTTGAAGCCGATTGTTTTTGTTGCCTTTGCAAGGTCAGCATCAAGAACAACCACCTTTTCGTTTTTATGACCAAGCTCAATGAGAGCCTTACCGTAAGATTCACGGGTTGCTATTTTAGTTACATCAGCCATTTAAATCACACCTTCCCTTAAATTATAACTGCTCGGCTTTTGAAAGCTCTTCATCAAGCTCTGCCATAGCCTGCTCATACTGTTCGGTATTCGGTGCTGCTCCGTGCCAATCGCAGTTATCCTCCATAAAGGATACGCCCTTGCCCTTGATCGTTTGAGCAATGATTGCGGTCGGCTTACCCTTAAAGCTCTTTGCGGCGTTGAAAGCGGCATCGATCTCGTCAAAATTGTTGCCGCAGATCTCAATTACATTCCAGCCGAAGGATTTGAACTTTTCGGGAATCGGATAAGGTGAATTGACCGATGAAATCGTGCCGTCAATTTGGAGATTGTTGTTATCAACAACAGCAACAAGGTTATCGAGTCCCTTTGCGGAAGCGTACATTGCCGCCTCCCAAACCTGACCCTCTTGAATTTCGCCGTCACCGAGAACGGCATAAACTCTGAATTCCGCTCCGCTGAGCTTAGCACCGAGAGCCATACCTGCGGCGGCTGAAATGCCTTGACCGAGAGAGCCTGTTGACATATCAACGCCTGGTGTGGTTTTCATGCTCGGATGACCTTGGAGCATTGAGCCTGGTTTACGGAGAGTTTTAAGCTCTTCATAAGGGAAGAAACCTTTGAGGGCTAAAGCCGCATAAAGAGCGGGAGCTGTGTGTCCCTTTGAGAGAACAAGACGATCCCTACCCTCCCACTTCGGGTTCTTGGGGTCAACATTCATCTCGGAAAAATAGAGATAGGTCATAATATCGGCAACCGAAAGCGAGCCACCTGGATGACCCGATTTTGCGCTGTAAACGCCCTCGATTATACCTTTCCTGACCTGTGCGGCCTTAATTTTCAACTGTTTTTTTGCCAATGCATCCAAAACAGTCACCTCCAAATTCTAATATAGTTTATTGCTTTGATATTTTTTCGATAAAGCTTGTGAAATAGCTCGGCAATTCTGCTTCAATTTCGATATATCTGTCATCCGTCGGATGGCGGAAGCCAATCAAGCCTGCGTGCAAGCACTGACCGCCCATTGAAACGCCGTTTTTCGGGCCGTAAACATCATCGCCTGCAATCGGATGACCGAGGTGTGCCATGTGAACTCTGATTTGATGCGTTCTGCCTGTTTCAAGGCGAAGCTTAATAAAAGAAAAGCTCTTGTATTCTTCGATAACCTCATAATGTGTAACGGCGGAGCGTGAATTCGTCTGCGTTACGCACATCTTTTTTCTGTCAGCCGCACTGCGCCCAATCGGTGCATCGACCGTACCCTTCGGCTCTTTGAGGTGACCGTGAATGACCGCACGGTATTCCCTTGTGAAGGAATGTGCCTGAATCTGAGCGGCAAGGCTTAAATGAGCCGCATCGGTTTTGGCAACAATCAAAAGTCCACTTGTGTTTTTATCGATTCGGTGAACGATTCCTGGGCGAATTACGCCGTTGATACCTGAAAGACTGCCCTCGCAATGGTGAAGCAAGGCGTTAACAAGAGTTCCGTCGGGATTGCCCGGGGCGGGGTGAACGACCATGCCACGGGGCTTGTTGACAACCAAAAGCTGAGCATCCTCATAGCGAATATCCAGCGGAATATCCTGCGGCTGAGCCTCAATCTCCTTGAGCTCGGGCGCAAGCACGCAAACCTCATCGCCGCAAGAAACGATATAGCTCTTTTTTTGCGGCTTGCCGTTGACCTTAACGCCGCCATCAGCAAGAACCTTTTGCACGAAATTACGGCTTAATTCGGGCGCAAAGGAACAAATTGCCTTATCAAGGCGTTGCCCATCGTCACCGCTTTCAACGCAGAAAACAAGAACACGCCTATTCTCCATCTGCCTTTGCCTCTTTTTCTTTTTTATAATCACGGATTATATCGTAAATCAAATAGCCGACAACAAAAGCCTCGCCGACGGTAACAAAACAATCGGCAAAATTGAAAACGGCAAAATCCACAAACAAAACCTCGATATAATCAACAACAAAATGCCTGAAAACACGGTCAATCAAATTGCCTAAGCCGCCGCCCATAAGCATCACAACGCCCGTGAGCAAAGCCTTGGATTTAATCCTGCCGCTGAAAATCAGCACAAAGCCGAAAACCAAAACAACAGCCGTAAAAACCGAAAGCAGCTCTGTGTGTTCGGAAAGGATGCTGAAAGCCGCACCCGTGTTTTCAACATAGCGAAGCTGTAAAACATTATCGATTATTCCGACAGCTCCGCTTTGCAAAGCAGAGGAATTGAGAACCGCCAGCTTAATCAGCTGGTCGATAGCCGCAACGGCGGCAATACACAAGCAGCAGATAAACTGAATCATCAATTAGCCTCCGATTTTATTTCTTTTTGAAGAATGAGCGGAAAAGCGATTCGCCGTTATCGTCATCCTCGTCATCATCCTCGTCGATGTTATCTACAACCTCATAGATAGAACCGACCTTTGTCATATTATTATCGATAACAATATTCTCTACCGTATCAACGGAAAAATCCTCATCATCGCCGTCAAATTCTTCGGCTACGCCAAAGCCCTTGTCATCGTCATCGTCTTCTTCGTCAGCATCAAACAATGAATCGATTTCATCATCATCTTCATCGTCAAATAAGCTGTCGATTGTGAAATCGTCATCTTCTTCATCTTCGTCGTCTTCATCGGCTTCAAATTCAATCTCTACTTCGACCTTACCATCAGTCTCCACTTCGGATTCTTCATCTTCATCGTCGTCTTCGATTTCAATTTCAGCTTCATCGTCATCGGCTTCAAATTCAATCTCAACCTCGACATTAACATCAGCCTCAGCTTCGGGTTCTTCAGCCTCTGCGATTTCTTCCTCAACAGCTTCTCCAGCCTCTGCGGTTACTTCGTCAAGGTTTTCGTCAACAATGATTTCTTCAACTGTGATTTCCTCATCAGCTTCCTCTGCTTCCTCTGCGGCTTCTTCCGCAGCGAGGTCGGGCAACTGCTGAATAAGGCTGATATGCTCAGTATATGTAAGGAGGAGGTTATTACGGAACTCGCTTGTTTGAGCCTTGAGCGCATCATAGAGCTTTTTCTGCTCTGCCATATCGTGGTCTGCCTTTGCCTTAAGCTCTGCGGCATATTTTTCTGCCTCGGCAATTTTTGCGTTTGACTCGGCTTCTGCCTTTTGGAGCATTGCAGATGATTTTGAATCGGCTGCGGCAATCTTTTCGTTATAATAACTGTCTGCTTTGAGCATACGGTCACGGGAAGCGGCCTCGGATTTTGCCTGCTCCTCCTCGCTCTGTGCCTTGGCCTGGGCAAGCATTTGTGCTGCCTTGTCCTCGGCTTCGTCAAGCTGAGCCTTTGATTTTTCCTCTGCCTCGGTGAGGAGAGCCTGAGATTTTTCGGTTGCTTCGCTCATCATTGCCTGAGATTTTTCAGTTGCCTCGTTCATCATTGCCTCAGCCTTTTCGTTAGCCTCAGAGGTCATCGATGCTGCCATTTTTTGGGCAGTAAGCAGAGCGGCGGAAATATTGCCTTCTTCTTTATGGTAGCTTTCAACAGTTTCGTTGAGAGCGTTAATGCGTCTGATATATTCGTTTTTCTCCTGAGTTACAGCCTCAATTGCTTCTGCAATTTCGCCCATAAATTCATCAACATCGATTGAACGGTAAGCACCTCTGCCTGCCGAAGAAAAGTCATGCGCTCTGATTTGTGCCGGTGTTAACATAATACAACCTCCAAATAATTATTCACACCACATTACCGTGGTAATATATTTCAAAAATCAAATTTCGGCAAAAAATCAACCGAAGAACATTTCGGTGTTGCCGATGCTGTCAAGCATTTCACCTGAAATATCACAGCCCTTGGGTGCAATAATATAGATATTCTGAGCGATGCGGCGAATGTTACCGTTATTTGCGTAAACTGCGCCTGCAAGGAAATCCACAAGGCGTTTTGCAACCTCACGGCTTGTTGCTTCAAGGTTGAGGAAAACAACGAAGCGCTGGTTGATTTTGTCGGCAATTTTGGTTGCCTCGTCATAGGTTGCGGGCTTGCAGACTACAACCTGCGATTTTGAGCGCTGCTGTGACTGCAAATCAAAATCAACAACATTGTTGCGGGGCTTTTCTGCCGAACGGAATGAGCTGAAAGCCGATTTCTTTACGGGAATATCCTCCTCAGCATAATCATCCTCATCGTAATCGTACTCTGCGCTATCCTCAACATCATCATAATAATCGTCTTCACTGAGATTTACAAACTTGGTAATTCTTTCTTTGAAACCCATTTTCTTATCCTCCGTTATTTTAATCAATATACTCTTTTGCCGAACAGGGCTGTACCCACACGGACAAGAGTTGAACCTTCTGCTATTGCATCATAATAATCCGACGACATACCCATCGACAGAATATTAACATTACTATTATCTAATTTTTTTGCTCGGATGTCAACAAACTTTTGGTGCATTTTGCAAAAATATCTGCGAACTTGTACGGAATTGTCGCAAATCGGCGGAATTGACATCAGACCTCGCAGGCAAATTCCGTCAATTTCGGTGAGCTGATGGATAAGCTCATCGCTTTCATCCCACGCAATTCCCGTTTTGGACTCCTCGCCGCCGACATTGATTTCCGCCAAAACATCGGTCACGATGCCTGCCGCAACGCTCCTTTTGCCAATCTCCTGCGCAAGGCGAAGGCTATCGACCGATTGTATCATACTCACCTCGCCTACGATTTGGCGAACCTTGTTGGTTTGCAAATGACCGATAAGGTGTGCATTGCAAGGCTTGAGATAAGGCTTTTTGCCGAGATATTCCTGCACCTTGTTTTCGCCGATGAGGTCTATCCCCTGCTCAAGCGCATGGTTAATATAAATCGGTTCGACTGTTTTGGTGACAGCCATTAGCGTTATATCCTCGGCTTTTCTGCAGCTGAGCTGAGCGGCTTGCGCAATTCTTTCACGAATATGAGCTAAATTATAATCAATATCATCAAAGCGTGATTTATCAACTGATAGCTTTTCCGTCATACAAATCCTTTCCCTTTACGATAATCTCATCGTAAAGCTTAATTTCATCGTCTTGGATAACCACATCGTTACTGTCCTTAACATCACCTGTAACAACATATTCTTCGCTTGACCAAAGAATGTTGATTTTGCGGAATGTTATATAATTCGAGCGCAGGATATAAACACCCTTTACACCGTCAACCTCCCGAACCGCCTTCGTCGGAACACGGTAGCCTGTTACCGAGGAGAATATTATCTCAATATCCTCACTGCGCATATTCGCAAGCTCCTCGTCCATTATGTTGCAGCTAAGCACAACTGCGGCGGTATTCGCACCTGAAACATTTATGCTGACAACCCTTGCTTTAAGCGCCGAGGTTGAAGAATAAGGGAAATCAACTGTTACGAAGCTGCCCGGCTGTAGGTTTGAAATATCCTTAATATCAAGCTTTGTCACAATATACCAATTGAAGCTTGTGACAAGCTTGCCCATAACGTTATTCGGCACAGCGGCAGGCTGAACGTTAAAGAGTGATTCGACCTGCTCAGGCTTAATGCTTTCAACCGCCTTATAGTCAATAACATTCTCGTATCCGTCAACCTTGCTGATATAGTAGCCCGAACCGTCTGCCTTGATAACATTTGTTTTGATGTTTTTGGCGGTGAGCATATCAAGCTCCGAATGTAAGCCCTCGATTATGCCTTGAAAATCGTAATCCGCTCCGAGCATAATCTGTTTTTTTGTAATGCTGTCACGCATTGAAACGAACTCATCGCCAAGCTCATCAAGCTCACCCGTTGCAATCGTATCGACAAGCCCCGAAATCGCATCGTCAATCGAAGAATCAAGACCTTTTGTATCGACCGCCGCAGAGGGAGAAAGTGCATCCAGCTTCAAATAGCTTTCAAGCTCGCTGTTGAGCGTTTGTATTCTTGTATAGGTTGCGGCATCCTCATCGTTTGAAAAGGCAACGGCAACCGTGTTGCCCTGAGAAACCTTTTTGCCGTCCTTGGCAACGGGAATCACCGTGCCTGTTGCGGAATTGTTGATGTACTTTTCTTCTCTGATGAAGAAGCCTTTTGTTGTTATGCTGTTGTTGACCGTTTTTTCGGTTGCGGTAACGGTTTCAACCTTTTCGAATGCCATAAGATAAACATTGTAGCTGACATAGAAGATAAAGAACAGACCAAGCACAGTCGTTGCGATGCTTTTGAGCATTTTCTTTTGATAATCATTCATCCTGCGGCATCCTCCTTTTCATTCAGAAATTCGCCGACTGCTTTCTTGACAGCTTCAGCCAAGGAATCGGCAGACTCATATTCATCGATATAAAACCAATTTGCGTTTTCGTTACGCTTAAACCAAGTAATCTGCCTTTTGGCGTAACGGCGTGTTTGGCGTTTGAGATTTTCGAGCGCTTCATCAAGCGTAATTTCGCCGTCGAAATAAGGCTTAAGCTCCTTGTGACCGATTGCCTGCGCCGAGGTTGAGCCAATGCTGTTAAGGCATCTTTCCGCTTCCTCCAGCAAGCCCTCCTCAACCATTTTATCCACACGGCGGTTAATTCGTTCATAAAGGAATTCACGCTCACGGGCATTAAGGCAAATCAAAAGCACATCGTAGGGGCTTTGGTTAAGGCGTGATAAACGCTCCTGCTCCGTAATAGCAAAGCCGTTTTGCCGATAAAACTCCAGCGCACGGATAATCCGCTTCTCATCGTTGATGTGGAGCTTTTGCGCACTTTGCGGATCAACCCTTTTCAGCTCCTCCATCAGCGGCTCAATTCCGTTTTCCTCCAAAGCTTCTTCAAGCTTTTTTCTGATGCTCAAATCCGTTTCACATTCGGAATATTCGATGTTATCTATAATTGAATTTATATAAAGCCCTGTACCGCCGACAATAATCGGGAGCTTACCCTCATCGGCAATTTGGGCAATCTTTTGCCTTGCAAGGTCGCAATACGCCGCAACGCTGAAGCGTTCGGATTGCGGCAGAAAATTTATCAAATGGTGCTTCACCGTCTGCGTTTCCTGAGCGGTTGGCATTGCGCTTGCAATATCCATACCTTGATAAATCTGCATTGAATCAGCCGAAACAACCTCACCGCCAAAGGCTTGGGCAACGGCAACACCGAGGCTTGTTTTGCCAGAAGCGGTAGGACCGCATATAACAATCAGGGGTTGTTTTTTCATATATCAAGCCCTCCCGAAAAGGCGCTCGATTTCGTGCCTTGTGAGTTTTGCAACAACGGGGCGACCGTGCGGACAATAGCGTATATTCGGCATTGAGAGAATTTTCTCGGCGAATTTTTGCCTTTCGTATTCGCTCGTTGCATCCCCTGCCTTGACAGCGGCACGGCACGCAGCCGAATGATATATCCAATCAAGCTTTTCGGTTGTGATCTGCTTGACATTGTTGACAAGATAGCCTGCGATTTCGGTAAGCTGTGCAGCTAAATCCGAACCCTCCAAAAGGCAGGGATATTCGCTGAGTAAAACAGTGCCGTTGCCGAAATCCTCAACGCAAAAGCCTGCTTTTGAAAGCAGTTCAAGCTCTGCAAGAACCGCAACATATTCCTCACGGCTCAAATTAACCGCAAGCGGAGTTAACAGCATTTGCGAAGCGATATTCTCGTTTTCCGCCTTAAACTGCTCATATAGCAAACGCTCATGTGCGGCGTGCTTATCAATCAAAAGCAGTTCATCACCGTATTCAACAATGATATAGGTTGAAAAAGCTTCGCCGATTGCACGAACCTGCGGCTGCTCCTCATCGGTGAAAATCACAGCCTCGGTCTTTGCTTTTTCGGCAACGCTCTCGCTCTTTTTGGGAGCAAGGTCAATCAGCGGAACATCATCATTCGCACAATAGCCGCTCGGAGCGCTGTTGAAGCTGACAACAGGCGGCTGACGCTCTGCAGTGGGTTCAGCAACGCTTTGCACCGAGGGCGTGGGAGTTTTATAGGTAAACGCTTCCTGCGGCTGCTGAATTTTGATTTGCTTGGCAGAATCGGCAGATGAAGCGAAAAACTGCTTATTTACACGGGCGTTTACAATTCTTTCGACGCTCTGTGTCGGCATCGTGTCGTTTTGCTGTAAAGCGGATTTAACGGCATAATAAACAGCGTTAAAGACCTCTTTTTCAGCCGCAAAGCGCACCTCTGTTTTGGCAGGATGAACATTGACATCAACAAAGTTATAGGGCATTGTGAGGTTGAGAACGCATGAGGGGAACTTGCCGACCATAATGCTGCCCTTGAAGGCTTCTTCAAGAGCGGCGCAGGCGGTTTTTGTGCGAACCATACGCCCGTTGACATAGAAAAGCTGCATATTGCGGTTTGCCCTTGCGGCAAGCGGCTTTGAAACATAACCATCAACCTTGACCGTTGAATTAGAACCGCTCACGGGGATTAAGCCCGATGCAAAATCGTTGCCGTAAACGGCATAAATTGCGCTGATAAGCTTACCGTCGCCCGATGAGCAAAGCGTTTGCTTGCCATCTCGAATGAAGCGCACGGAAATCTCAGGATGCGAGATTGCGAGGCGATCTGCCACGGCGGCAACCGAATTGGCTTCGGCAACATCTTTTTTGAGGAATTTCATTCTTGCAGGGACATTATAGAAAATATCACGCACGACTATTGTTGTGCCGACAGGACAGCCTGCATCATCGATGCTGATAAATCTGCCACCTTCGACAACAGCCCTTGTGCCGATTGCTTCATCGACAGAGCGAGTGAACATCTCAACCCTTGAAACTGCGGCAATCGAAGCAAGCGCTTCACCTCTGAAGCCGAGCGTTGCAACGCAATCCAAATCATCCGATATTTTAATTTTGCTCGTTGCGTGACCTGTGAAGGCGTTTTTAATGTCCTCCTTTGCGATGCCGCAACCGTTATCGGTTATGCGGATATATTTTATGCCGCCTGCCTGAATTTCGAGAGTGATTGAGGTTGCGCCTGCGTCAACGCTGTTTTCAAGCAATTCCTTTGCCGCCGATGACGGGCGTTCAACAACCTCGCCTGCGGCGATAAGCTCATATATCTCTCTTGGTAACAAATTTATTTTAGGCATTTAACCTCACCACTTTTCACAAAATTTATTTTTAATTATACTTCCTTTGATTGCTGAACAAGCTTATAAAGCTCGCTCATCGCCTCAATCGGAGTAAGAGTATTGACATCGAGATTTTTAAGGTATTCGACAATATCGTTGCCGACATTGCTTGCAAAGGAAAGCTGAGCCTCCTGCATTTCGTCGCCGACGGTTGAAAAATAATTCGGTGCGCAAGCCTGTATCTCGCCGCTTTCGAGCTGGCTCAAAACCTGCCTTGCACGCTTAACAACGCTATCGGGCACGCCTGCAAGCTTGGCAACATCGATGCCGTAGCTTCCATCTGCACAGCCACGCACGATTCGGCGCAGGAATGTTATGTTATCGCCACGCTTTTTGACGGAGATATTGTAATTCTTCACACCATCAAGCGTGTTTTCAAGCTCCGTCAGTTCGTGATAATGGGTTGCAAAGAGCGTTTTTGCGCCGAGCTTCTTTTTATCTGCGGCGTATTCAAGCACCGCCCTCGCAATGCTCATACCGTCATAGGTTGAAGTACCTCTGCCGATTTCGTCGAATATGATAAGGCTTTTTGAGGTTGCGTTTTTGAGAATTGAAGCAACCTCGGTCATTTCGACCATAAAGGTCGATTGTCCGCCCGACAAATCATCCGAAGCGCCGACACGGGTGAACACGCTGTCAACGATTGAAACTGTTGCACTCTTTGCAGGCACGAATGAACCGATTTGCGCCATAATGACGATAATCGCAATTTGGCGCATATAGGTTGATTTACCAGCCATATTCGGTCCTGTTATAATCGCACAGCGGTTATCGCCGCAATCAAGCTTTGTATCGTTCGGAACAAAGGGCATACCGCCGAGCATTTTTTCAACAACGGGATGTCTGCCGTCGATGACAGTAAGCTCACCGCTGTCACAAATTTCAGGTCTGACATAGCCGTTTTCGTTTGCAACATTGGCAAGCGAGCAAAGCACATCCAGCCTTGCAACAGCAGAAGCCGTGCGCTGAATTCTGCCGAGCTGTTCGGCAGTTCTGTTGCGAACCTGAGTGAAAATTTCGTATTCAAGCTGAACGATTCTGTTCTGTGCGCCGAGAACCTTTGCTTCAAGCTCCTTAAGCTCCTGCGTAATGAAGCGCTCGCAGTTTGCAAGGGTTTGCTTGCGGATATAATCCTCAGGCACAAGCTCCTTGAACGAATTGGAAACCTCTATGTAATAACCGAAAACACGGTTATAGCCGATTTTGAGCTTTTTGATGCCCGTTCTATCCTGCTCACGCTGTTGAATGTTGAGCAAATAGCCTTGTCCACCCTTAACAAGCTCACGCAATTCGTCAAGCTCGGCATTGAAGCCGTCGTTAATCATATCGCCCTCACGAACGCTGAAGGGCGGTTCGGGCTTTATTGCGGATTCGATAAGCTGAAAAACATCATCCAATGTGTCGATTGAAGAATAAATCTCTGATAGCATGGCACTGCGGCAAGAGGCAAGCTGAGCTTTTACGGCAGGCAATTTTTCGATTGCAGCGCAAAGCGATCTCAGCTCCTTGGCGTTCGCCGTGCCATAGGATATGCGTGTTATAAGGCGCTCCTGTTCTGTGCGCCGAGAACCTTTGCTTCAAGCTCCTTAAGCTCCTGCGTAATGAAGCGCTCGCAGTTTGCAAGGGTTTGCTTGCGGATATAATCCTCAGGCACAAGCTCCTTGAACGAATTGGAAACCTCTATGTAATAACCGAAAACACGGTTATAGCCGATTTTGAGCTTTTTGATGCCCGTTCTATCCTGCTCACGCTGTTGAATGTTGAGCAAATAGCCTTGTCCACCCTTAACAAGCTCACGCAATTCGTCAAGCTCGGCATTGAAGCCGTCGTTAATCATATCGCCCTCACGAACGCTGAAGGGCGGTTCGGGCTTTATTGCGGATTCGATAAGCTGAAAAACATCATCCAATGTGTCGATTGAAGAATAAATCTCTGATAGCATGGCACTGCGGCAAGAGGCAAGCTGAGCTTTTACGGCAGGCAATTTTTCGATTGCAGCGCAAAGCGATCTCAGCTCCTTGGCGTTCGCCGTGCCATAGGATATGCGTGTTATAAGGCGCTCCAAATCGTTAATTCCGCTCATTGAAGCAACAAGATTGCCGCAGAGCATTGCATTTTCGCTCAGCTCCTCAACAGCGTTCTGTCTGCCGATTATTTTGGCAGGGTTTGTGAGCGGTCTGTCCAGCCATTCACGGATTTCACGCTTGCCCATTGCGGTGCAGGTTTGGTCAAGCACCCAAAGGAGCGAGCCACGCTTATCGTTGGAGCGCATTGTTTTTGTCAGCTCAAGACTGCGCCTTGCGGACAAATCCAGCTTCATAAATCCGCTTTCGCTGTAATAATCAAGCGCACGGATATTTGAAAGCTCCGTCTTTTGCACCAAGCGCAAATAGCTCAGGCAAATTCCTGCCGCCATAATGCCGACAACGCCGACACCGTGAGCAACATCCTGCGGAGAATTGCAACCGAACTGCGCCGAAATAACAGAATCGGCTGTGTTCAAATCAATATAATCCTCCTCAAGCACCTCAATCAAGGCGGAGCTTTTATCGGTAATAAAATCTTTGAGCTTTTTCAACGAGGTTGCCTGAGAATTGAGCAAAATCTCGCTCGGCATAAAGCGACCGAGTTCATTGATGATTGCCGCTTCAAGGGTTTTGCCGTCAATTTCGGTCAAGTGCATTGCGCCGGTTGAAACATCGGCAAAGCAAACACCTGCACAAGAGTCACGGTAAAATATGCTGCACAAAAAGTTGTTTTTTGTTTCATCGAGCATACTGCTTTCGATAACCGTACCCGGCGTGACGATACGGACAACATCACGCTTTACGATACCTTTAGCGGTTGCGGGGTCTTCCGTCTGCTCGCAAACAGCCACCTTGTAGCCCTTTGCGATAAGGCGTGCAATATATCCGTCAGCGCTGTGAAACGGTACGCCGCACATAGGCGCACGCTCCTCCAGACCGCAATCTCTGCCCGTTAAGACAAGCTCCAGCTCATGAGATACCGTTTTGGCATCCTCGAAAAACATCTCGTAAAAATCGCCCAAACGGTACATCAATATCGTATCAGGATAGTTCTTTTTGATTTCGGTATATTGCTTCATCATCGGTGATAATTCAGCCATTGCACGCCTCCGCAAAAAAAGTTAATTTAAGGTTGCCGACCTAAGAGAACGGTCAGCTCCGCACAGGGCGGATAAAATCAGTGGCAATCGCCGCCGCAGGAATGGCAATCGCCGCCGCAATGATGCTCCTGAGGAA
>CAYQRS010000002.1:0-28702 GCA_964419825.1 uncultured Eubacteriales bacterium | reverse complement strand
GACTAATATTTATTATAATGCTATTATATAACATATATTTGCAATTTTACAAATGGGAGATAGATCTATATGTTTGATAAGGTTGATGCGCAGTATAACTTTACTGCAAGCGAAAAAGAAGTTCGTGAATTCTGGAAAGAAAATCACATCTTCGAAAAAAGCGTAAAAAAGAATGAAGGCAAGCCCGAATTCACTTTTTACGACGGTCCGCCGACCGCTAACGGCGTTCCCCATGTCGGTCATATTTTAACACGCTCAATCAAAGACCTTATTCCTCGTTACCGCACGATGAAGGGTTATCACGTTGAACGCAAGGCAGGCTGGGATACTCACGGCTTGCCCGTCGAGCTTGAGGTCGAAAAGCACCTCGGTTTCAGCGGCAAGAGCGATATCGAAAGCTACGGCATCGTTCCGTTCATCGACCATTGCCGTGAGAGCGTATGGAAATACAAGGATTTGTGGGAGGATATGAGCGAAAGAATCGGCTTCTGGGCTGATTTTGAAAAGCCTTATATCACCTATGATAACAACTATATCGAATCCGTTTGGTGGGCATTCAAGCAAATCGACAGCAAGGGCTTGCTTTACCACGGTCACAAAATCGTGCCCTATTGCCCCCGCTGCGGAACAGCTCTTTCCTCTCATGAGGTTGCTCAGGGCTACAAAAACATCAAGACTCGCTCGGTCTATGTCCGTTTCCGCCTTGCAGACGATGCGGATACCTGCTTCCTTGCTTGGACAACCACTCCGTGGACCTTGCCCTCCAACACAGCTCTTTGCGTTAATCCCGATGCGGAATATGTCAAAATCAAGGCTGACGATGGCAACTATATCCTTGCAAAAGCACTTGTTGACGGCTTGTTCGAGAATTATGAGGTCGTTGCCGAATATATCGGTAAAGACCTTGAGGGCATCAAGTATGAGCCGATTTTCTCTTATGTTAAAGATAAATATGCCGATAAGGCTTGGTTCGTAACCTGCGACGGCTATGTAACGCTTGATAGCGGTACAGGCGTTGTACATATCGCACCTGCATTCGGTGAGGATGACTCCCGTGTCGGCAAGAACTATAAGCTTCCGTTCATCCAGATGGCTGATGAGCGTGGCTGCTTCCCCGAAGCTGTAACCGATTATGCAGGTCGCTTCGTTATCGATTGCGATCCCGATATTATCACTCAGCTCAGCGGCGAGGGCAAGCTCTTCAAGGTTCAGGCAATCGAGCACCAGTATCCCTATTGCTGGCGTTGTGACAGCCCCCTTATCTATTTCGCAAGAGCTTCTTGGTTTGTTGAAATGAGCAAGCTCCGTGATCAGCTCACGGCAGATAACGCTTCGGTCAACTGGTTCCCCGAAACCTACCGTGACGGCAGAATGGGCAACTTTGTCAGCAATGTTATCGACTGGGCAATTTCTCGTGACCGCTATTGGGGCACACCACTCCCCGTATGGGTTTGCGACAAGTGCGAGAAGCATCATGTAATCGGCAGCGTTGAGGAGCTTTGCAAGCTCACAGGCGCAAGTGCAGACATCGATTTGCACAAGCCGAGCGTTGATCCCCTCACATTCACCTGCGAATGTGGCGGAACAATGCGCAGAGCGCCTGAGGTTATCGACTGCTGGTTCGATTCAGGCTCAATGCCCTTTGCACAGCACCACTATCCCTTTGAAAACAAGGATTTGTTTGAAAAGCAGTTCCCTGCCGATTTCATCAGTGAGGGCAGCGACCAAACCCGTGGCTGGTTCTATTCGCTTCAGGCAATCTCAACCGCAATCTTCGGCAAATCGCCCTACAAAAACTGCGTCGCTCTCGGCCTTGTCAACGACAAAGACGGCATTAAGATGAGCAAGCATAAGGGCAATGTTGTTGACCCGTGGGAGGTTATGGATAAGCACGGTGCCGATGCAATCCGTTGGTACTTCTATGTTTCCTCCGCACCTTGGATTTCGACCAATTTCGACGGCGATGCAATCAATGAGCATCAGCGCCGCTTTATGGGCACAATGTGGAACACCTTCCACTTCTATAACCTTTACACAGGCATCGACGGCTTCAATGCCGCAGAATATAAGCTTGCCGATTGCAAGCTGACGATGATGGATAAATGGATTTTGGGTTCACTCAATTCCCTCATCAAAAAGGTCGATACAGAGCTTGGCGGTTATCATATCACAGAAGCCGCAAGAGAGCTTGTTGATTTTGTCGATATTATGTCGAACTGGTATGTTCGCCGTTGCCGCCGCCGTTTCTGGATGAGCGAGCTGACAGAGGATAAGATTGCCGCTTATGTAACGCTCTACACCGTTCTTGACAACCTTATCAGACTTGCCGCTCCGTTCATTCCGTTTGAAACAGAGGCAATCTATCAGAGCCTTGTTCGCAAGAACAACCCCGATGCTCCCGAAAGCATCCACCTCTGCGACTTCCCCGTTTGCGATGAAAGCTATATCGATGAAAAGCTCGCTCACGATATGGAGCTTGTTTACAACTCGGTTGGTATTGCCCGTAATGCCCGTAACCTCGCAAACCTCAAAATCCGTCAGCCTCTTGCACGCCTTATGGTCTGCGTTGAGGACGATGAAAGCAAGTTCAATGAGGAAATGCTCTCGATTATCGCAGAGGAGCTTAATGTTGAGGCGGCTGAACAGATCGAAAGCACAAAGGGCTTCATTTCGCATGAAATCAAGCCGCAGCTTAAAACTCTCGGTCCGAAGTACGGTAAGGTTCTCAACGCAATCAGAGAATATCTTGCTGCCGCAGACGGTGACGCTGTTCTTGCCGATATTGAGGCAAGCGGTTCACACAAGGCTGACCTTAACGGCACTGAGGTTGAATTTACGGCAGACGATTTGCTTGTAAGCACAGGTCAAAAGGCAGGCTTCGTCAGCGCCGCAGACCGTAACATTACGGTTATTCTCGATACTCAGCTCACTCCCGAGCTTATCCAAAAGGGTTATGCCCGTGAGTTTGTTTCAAAGGTTCAGAATATGCGTAAATCCTCAGGCTTTGAGGTTATGGACAGAATCGCAATCACCTATGTCGGTGATGACGAATTTGCCGAGCTCATCGCTCCCGGAATTGAAAATATCTCAAAGGAACTTCTTGCCGATGAAATCATCCGTGCCGAAAGCGCCGAGGGTGAAAAGCTCGATATTAACGGCAAGGATGTTGTAATAGCTATCAGAAAGGTGACCAAATAATGCTTGATAAGTACGATTTTAAAGTAGCGGAAAAAGAAATGCAAAAGCTTTGGGCTGAGCAGGATGTTTACCGCTTTGACCCCGAAAGCCCCAATCAGATTTATTCAATCGATACTCCTCCTCCGACCGTCAGCGGCTCGCTCCACATCGGTCATATCTTCTCATACACTCAGGCTGAAATGGTTGCCCGTTATCGCAAGTTTATGGGCTACAATGTTTTCTATCCGTTCGGCTTTGACGATAACGGTCTGCCGACCGAGCGCCTTGTTGAAAAGGAAGAGGGCATTAAGGCTAAGGATTTGAGCCGTGAAGAGCTTTACGAAAAGTGCATGAACACAACGGCAAAATATGTTGAGGAATTTACCGAGCTTTGGAAAAGCCTCGGCTTCTCGGTTGACTGGAATTTGCGTTACGAAACAATCAACGAGCGTTCACGCAGAATTTCTCAGAAATCGTTTATCCGCCTTGCAAAAGAGAACAAGGCTTATGTTAAGGAATCGCCTGTTCTTTGGTGTACGGAATGTCAGACCTCGATCGCTCAGGCAGAGCTTGATTCCGCTGACATCAAATCAACCTTTAACTATATTTCGTTTATGGTTGACGGTGAGCCTCTCACCGTTGCAACAACACGCCCCGAATTGCTTTACGGCGTAGTTTGCCTTTTCGTTAACCCCGAAGATGAGCGTTATAAGAGCTATGTCGGCAAAAAGGCAATCGTGCCTGTTTTCAACTATGAAGTTCCGATTTTGACCGATGAAATCGTCAGCCTTGAAAAGGGTACAGGCGTTGTTATGTGCGCAACCTATGGTGACCAGACTGACGTTGACTGGTGCGAAAAGCATAACCTGCCTTACCGCAAGGTTATCACAACAGAGGGCAGAATGGATGAGAGTGTTCCCTATGTTGCGGGTATGAGCGTTTACGGCGCACGCAAGGAGCTTGTCCGTATGATGGATGAGCAGGGCTTGCTCACAAAGGTTGAGGACATTGTTCACCCCGTTCAAACTCATGAGCGTTGCGGCAAGCCGATTGAAATTCTCCCCTCACGCCAGTGGTATATCGATATCCTTTCACACAAGGATCTGTTCGTTGAGGCAGGCAAAAAAATCAACTGGTACCCAACCTTTATGAAGAACCGCTACGATGTTTGGGTTGAAAACCTTAAATGGGACTGGTGTATTTCACGCCAGCGCTATTTCGGCGTTCCGTTCCCTGTTTGGTACTGCAAAAAATGCGGCAAGCCGATGTTTGCCGATGAGAGCATACTCCCCGTCAATCCGCTTGAATTCACTCCCGAAGCAACCTGCGAATGTGGTTGCACGGAGTTCGTTCCCGAATCCTCGGTTCTCGACACTTGGGCTACAAGCTCAATGACTCCGATGATCAACGCCCATTGGGAAGAACCCGACGGAACAGATATTTCTGATAAGCTTGCACCGATGTCAATGCGTACTCAGGCTCACGAAATCATCCGTACATGGGCTTTCTACACGATTGCCAAGAGCATGTACCACACAGGCAACATTCCGTGGCAGGATATTATGGTTTGCGGCTTCGTTCTTGCAAAGAAGGGCGAAAAAATCAGCAAATCAAAGGGCAATGCCGTTAAATCACCGGCACAGCTTGTTGAGGAATTCGGCGCAGACTGCATCCGTTATTGGGCAGCTAACACCAAGCTCGGCACAGATACTTATTTCTCCGATGATGAGCTTAAAATTGCCAAGCGCTTCCTGACAAAGCTTTGGAATGCCTCCAAGTTCACCCTTTCGCACCTTGATGATTTCGATAAGAACGCAGAGGTTGAGCTTCTCCCTGTTGATAAGTGGATTATCGAACGCTGTAAGCAGACAATGCGCCGTTGCATTAAGATGCTTGATGAATATGAAATCGGCTCTGCAAGGCACGAAATTGATGATTTCTTCTGGAAGGATTTCTGCGATTACTATGTTGAAATCAGCAAGGAAAGACTTTATCAGCCCGATAAGCACGGCTATGAGGCTCGCAGAAGCGGTCAGGCTGCAATCTATTTTTGCCTGCTCAATATCCTTAAGCTTTATGGCATTTTCGTTCCTCACATGACTGAGTATATTTATCAGGATGCGTTCGCAAAGCACGAGGGCATTGCAAGCCTTCACCTTAATCTTTGGAGCGTTGATGGCGAGGATGATGAGGAAAGCCTTGCCTTCGGTGAGCTTGTTAAGGACGCTGTCGGCGAAGTCAGAAAATATAAGAGCGAAAACAACATCTCAATGAAGAGCGACATCGAATCAATGAAAATCGTTACACCCGCAAAATTCAAGGGCGATTTCGATAAAACTCTCGGTGACCTTGTTGCTTGCTGTCACGCACAGAATGTTGAATTCGAGATAACCGAATAATAATGTCACAATCGGCAACGGCGGATTTTCCGCTGTTGCCGAAAAGTCGTTAATAACTTAACTGTTTTTAATTATTATAATATTATAGTTAACTCTTTTGTCTTTAGTGGGAAAGGTGGAAATTTTTATGCATGAGGAATGTGGCGTTTTTGCGATGTACGGCAATGGTGTTATCGATAACCCTGCCGAATATGCTTACCTTGCGCTTTATGCAATGCAGCACCGTGGTCAACAGAGCTGCGGTATTGCCGTGAGCGATGACGGTGTTATCGATTGCACAAAGGGTATGGGCTTGGTAGGCGATTTCTTTACGCCTGAAAGAATGGAAAAGCTCAAGGGACAGAATGTAATCGGTCATGTGCTTTATTCAAACAAGGATACCTCTAATGTTCAGGCGGCGCAGCCAATCGTTATTCACAGCGGCAGAACACGTTTTGCTCTCGCCAACAACGGCAGCCTTGTCGGCACAGATGAGCTGCGTAATGACCTTGCACGCAACGGTGCAATGTTCCGTTCAAATTCCGATTGCGAGCTTATGGCACAGCTCATAGCCCGTGAAAGACTGTTTTGCGATTCCACCGAAGAAGCGCTTAAAAAGGTGCTTGCCAAAATCAAAGGCGCATATTCACTTGTGCTGATGAGCCCGAAGAAGATTATCGCTGCGCGTGATCCGTTCGGCTTCCGCCCCCTCACAATCGGTCAGATGCCTGAGGGCTGTTATGTTGTCGTTTCCGAAACCTGCGCCCTTAACGCAATCGGTGCAAGCTTTGTTCGTGATATTGAGCCTGGTGAAATCGTAATCATCGATGAGAGCGGCATCAGAACTTATACGAAAACAATGAACTGCAAACGCAGAATTTGCATTTTCGAATATATTTATTTTGCAAGACCCGATAGCGTTATGGATGGCGTTTCCATCCACGCAAGCCGTGTTGCCGCAGGCAGATTGCTTGCAAAGCAGCACCCTGTTGAGGCTGATTTGGTAATCGGCGTGCCTGATTCGGGACTCGATGCCGCAATCGGCTATGCCCGTGAAAGCGGAATTGAATACGGTATGGGCTTTGTTCGCAACAACTATGTCGGCAGAACCTTTATTAAGCCTACTCAGGAGCAGCGTGCGAACTCGGTCGGTATAAAGCTGAATGTTTTAACCGAAACTGTTAAAGGCAAGCGTATTGTTATGGTTGATGATTCAATCGTTCGAGGCACAACCTGTGCGGATATTATCCGCTTGCTCAAAAACGCAGGCGCAAAAGAGGTTCATGTTCGCATTTCTTCCCCGACGATTCACTTCACCTGCCCATACGGCACGGATATTCCCACCCGTGAGGAGCTGACCTCCAATCACCACAGCGTTGAAGAGCTTTGTGATATTATCGGCGCAGATACCCTCGGCTTCCTCGATAGGGATACGCTCGGTCAGATTATCGGCGAATGTGGCGATAAATCTTACTGTGATGCCTGCTTCACCGGCGATTATCCCGTTAAATAATCGTTTTAATTAGGAGTATTTATGAAGAAACTGCTGGAAAAACTGATTAACCGTGAAACGGTTTTGTATCTTGTTTTCGGCGTGCTTACAACCGTTGTTAATTTCGGCGTGTTTAAGTGCTTCGATTTGGCGTTTGAGCAACTGTTCACCGTTGATTTGACCCTGCTGACGAATGTGATTGCTTGGGTTGCTTCGGTTGCTTTTGCTTATGTAACGAACAAGCTTTTTGTTTTCGAGAGCAAAAGCTGGAAAGCCGCCGTGCTGAAAAAGGAACTGCCGAGCTTCATCACGGCACGCCTTTTTTCCCTCGGCGTTGAGGAGCTCGGTCTGCTGATTTTCGTAACAATTCTCGGCTTCGACAGCTTTGTTCTCGATGTCTTCGGCATCACGGCAATCGGCGGAAAAATGCTCGTTAAAATCGGGCTTGCGGTAGTTGTTGTCGCAATGAACTATGTGTTCAGCAAATTTTTCATTTTCAAGAAAGGTGATAAGCAATGATGAAAAAAATAATCTGCCTTTTATCGGCTTGTCTCGTGATTATGTCGCTGTTCGCTTGCGGCAAAAGGAATAACGACAATTCGGAAACAGGCACGACCGAAGCAACAACACGCCTTGAGGTTATCGCCAAGGAAAACTACGATTCTTTGGCAGAAAGCAAGCTTGTTGCAATCAAGGGCGATACAGAATATTACCATGTCATTTACAATGACCGCCAGTATTTGGGCACGCCTGCCGAAGACGGCGACTTTTTAACCAAGCTTGAATTTGAGCCGAACGATAAAATCGAGTGGTTCAATGACCTTTATAAGCACAGCGACGAAACCTGTATTTATTATTTGAAGAACGGCTCACTCTACGGATACCTTCTGGCAACGGAAAGCGAATATAATATTTTATCCGGCTCTTGCAGTAACGCTGTCGTTTTGGATACCGAAAAAGGCGACGATGCTTATGCTTTGAGCGTTGTTGCAAACAAGGATACACTTGTTGTTTGGAATCTCAGCCGCTTCAGCCGTTCAAGCACAACGGTTTCGATTTCACAGCTCAAAAAGCAAATCAAATCCTTGCCCGCTGTCTTTAACGGCAACGGTTCTTTGGGCAAAACAATTCACACGGAAATTTCCGCTGTTGATGATGAGAATGTTCTTGTCAGCATAATCAGCGAGAGAAGCGGCGAAGAAAAATCAAGGGTTGAATTCACTTACAATGTAATCAGCGGCGAAGCAAAAGCAAAATAATTTTAATCAAAACAGAAATTCGGAGGTGAAACAGATTGCTCGGTAAAAATATCGGTGTTGACCTTGGTACGGCGAATGTAATAATTTATGCTGAAGGCAGGGGCATTGTCCTCTCCGAGCCGTCTGTTGTTGCCTATAACACGAAGACACGCCGTATGTGCGCCGTGGGCAAAAAGGCTTATGATATGCTCGGCAGAAACCCCGACACGATCAAGGTCGTTCGCCCGATGAGGGACGGAGTAGTATCCGATTTCACGGCAACACGGCAAATGCTCAGCCGATACATAGCAAAGGTTTGCGGCAACGCAATTTTTAAACCGAATGTAATCGTGTGTATGCCCTCAAGCTGTACGAGCCTTGAGCGCAGAACTGCGCTTGACATTGCAACTGCCGCAGGCGCAGGCAAGGCTTGCCTTATGGAAGAGCCTCTTGCGGCGGCAATCGGTGCAGGCGGTGATATAACTCATGCGGCAGGCACAATGATTGTTGATATTGGCGGCGGAACAACGGATATTGCTGTTATCACCTTGGGCAGTATCGCAATCTCAAAATCAATCAAGGTTGCAGGCAACCTCTTCGATGAGGCAATCGTGCGGCAGATTCGCCGTGAAAAGGATGTTGTAATCGGCGAAAAAACGGCTGAGGAAATCAAGAAAAAAATCGGTTGCGCAGTTTACCGCTATGACGAAATCGGCTTGACCGTCAAGGGCAAGCGTTACACGAACGGTATGCCTGCCACGATTGAAGTAACCTCAACCGATTGCTACCTTGCTATGCGTGAGCATATTGAGGCAATCGGCGAGGCGGTTCGTAGCGTGCTGGAGATAACACCGCCTGAGCTTGTCGGCGACATCGGCACGAACGGAATCGTGCTTACGGGCGGCGGCGCAATGCTCAAAGAGATGGCGGAGGCAATCAAAATCAAAACAGGCATCAAAACAAGGCTCGCTTCTGATCCGCAAAACTGCGTTGCAAAGGGCATCGGTCTTGCGCTGGCGGATTTGGATATGCTCGCCGAGCAGGGCTATATCTTCAAAACCCGTGAGGAAATTACGGGCTATATTGATGATTGAATTTGAGGTAAACTTATGAAAAAAGCACAGCTTATTATCGACAAAAGCTTCATCATAGGCGAAATTGATAAACGCCTTTACGGCTCATTCATCGAGCATTTGGGCAGGGCGGTTTACGGCGGAATTTATCAGCCGAACAGCCCCTTGAGTGATGAAAACGGTCTGCGCAGGGATGTCTTGTCCCTTGTCAGGGAGCTTGCCGTTCCCGTTGTCCGTTATCCGGGCGGTAACTTTGTTTCAGGCTATAATTGGGAGGACGGAATCGGTCCGAAGGAGCAGCGCCCACGCAGGGCAGAGCTTGCTTGGTTTTCGACTGAAACCAATCAGTTCGGCTTGGATGAATTTGCCCATTGGTGCAAGCAGGCAGGCACAGAACCGATGATGGCGGTCAACCTCGGTACAAGGGGTGCGGATGATGCACGCAATATTGTTGAATATTGTAACCATCCGTCTGGCACTTATTGGAGCGATTTGCGCATTAAAAACGGATACGCTCAGCCGCATAACATTAAGCTTTGGTGCTTAGGCAACGAGATGGATGGCGATTGGCAAATCGGTCACAAAACAAGCACTGAATACGGCAGAGCCGCACACGAGGCGGCAAAGGTTATGAAATGGGTTTCGCCCGATATTGAGCTTGTTGCCTGCGGCTCTTCAAACAGCGGCATGGCAACCTTTGCACAGTGGGAGGCAGATGTCCTCGACCATACCTATTGGGATGTTGATTACCTTTCACTGCATACATATTATGATAACAGGGAGAATAACACCGAGGAATTCCTCTGCAACAGCAATAATATGGATAGCTTTATTAGCTCGGTCGTTTCAATTTGCGATTATGTAAAGGCAAAAAAGCGAGGCAAAAAGGATATTATGCTCTCCTTTGATGAATGGAACGTTTGGTATCATTCAAATGAGCAGGATAAGCTTTGCAAGCCTTGGGAGGAAGCGCCGCACAAGCTTGAGGATGTTTATAATTTTGAGGATGCCCTGCTTGTCGGCAGTATGCTCATCACCCTCATCAGGCACGCTGACCGTGTTAAAATCGCTTGCCTTGCACAGCTTGTCAATGTTATCGCACCGATTATGACGAGCGACACGGGTGCATGGCGGCAGACGATATTCTTCCCGTATATGCACGCAAGCCTTTACGGCAGGGGAACTGCGCTGAACACAATCGTCAAATCGCCGCTTTACGAAAGCAAGAAGTTCGGCGAGGTTAATTTGATTGACAGCGTTGTTGTTGAAAACGATGATGAGAATTTGACGGTTTTCGCCGTCAATAAGGATCTTAAAGAGGATATTGAGATTACCTGCGATTTGCGTCAGTACGCAGGCTTTAAAATAAAAGAGCATATCGTTATGAGCCATAACGATATGAAAGCGACCAACACACAGCTTAACCCCGATAATGTTAAGCCTGTTTTCGGCGGCGAAAGCAGGGTTGAGGGCGGAATACTTACAGCAAGGCTCGGTAAGCATAGCTGGAATGTTATTCGCTTGGGTAAATAATTTTTAGGAGCGGCGTTAATTGAAAAGTGTTAAGGCTTTTTTAAAACAGAATAAAGGTGTCGGGCTTTTTGCTCCGTTTGCCGTTTTGCTCTGCGCACTCTTGCCGGAATATGCTTTTCCGGTGCTTTTGCTTGTTGCCTTTGTGAAAACGGGCGTTTATAAGCGCCATAGCTTAAAGGCATTGGGCGGAATCGGCTGCTGCTTGCTCGGTTATGCCGTTTGGATGGCTGTCGGTATGCTCTATACCGAATCGTTTATGTCAGGGCTGAGCAACATTGCGGTGTGGCTCTTCCTCCTTGGCGGCTTTTTGCTTATGTCGCTTTGCTTGGATAGCCGTGAAAAAATTGATGCGGCAATGTTCGCAGGTGCGCTCAGCGGAGGCATCGTGGGCGGTATCGGCATTTTCCAAATCGTGCTTTACCATTACGGCGAGCTTGTTCATCCGAGCCTTAAAACATTTTTCAATCCGTTTTGGCATTCGCTCGATAATGCGGTTGCAAAGCTTTTCATTGATTATCTTTGCCCCGATTTTGCGCTCAAATATATTCAGCGCCCGCAGTTCATCGCAATCACAACAAGGGCGAGCGGCACTTTCACCAATCCGCTTTTCTTTGCAACCTTTTTGGTTACGATGCTTCCGTTTGCGGCTTACTGCCTTTTCTATTTTAAATCGAAAAAGAAAAAAGCCGTCAGCTTGGCGTGCGTTGTGCTGATAATCGGCGGCGTTGCCGCATCGTATTCAAGAGGTCCTTATCTTTATTTGATTGCGACCTTTGCGATTTTGCTCCTTTACGGCGGCAAAAAAGCCTTGGCCTTGCTCGGCATCGGCTGTGCAGGTCTTGCCGCACTTGCAGCCTTTGCAGGCGGCGTGTTTAAAAGAATATTAACAATATTCAATCTCAAGGATATTTCCGTCAACACTCGTTCGGATATTATCGAAGCAATAATTCCGATGCTAAAGGAAAATTGGCTTTGGGGCTACGGAACAGGCGTTAACAATGTGCGCACTCAGCTTCATGCGCAAGGCATCAAGCAGCCGCACGCCCATAATCTTTTTGCCGAAATCTGCCTTGAAAACGGAATTTTCGGCGTGATTATTCTGCTTGCCTGCATTGCGATCTTTGCTGTTGCGATGTTTAAGCTGGCAAGGTGCGGCAAAAAGGAGCGTGGCATTGCGGTTACATTGCTTGCAAGCGTCATCGGCTTCTTTATGTGCGGAATAACCGATTACACTTTTTACGGCTTGAAACCGATTTGCTATATGATGTTGGTTTTCGGCATTTCTCACGCCGCCGAAAAGGTATATTTGGAGGATAAAAAGCTTGGTTGAAAACGAAATCCGTCTTATCGGCACGGTTGAGGATATATCGGTGCATATTGAAGAAACAGGCTTCACGGTTTTGGAAATGTGTACCACCGATGAGGAGTTCGTGAGCGTTGTGGGCGTTATGCCTGAGATTGCAGTTGGCGAAAAGCTGACGGTTTCGGGCAATTTTGATGTTCATCCGCTTTACGGCAGGCAGTTCCGTGCGCAAAGCTGTGTGCGGTCAATGCCCTCAAGCGCCGAGGATTTATATAAATATCTTTCTGCAGGCACGGTCAAAGGAATCGGTCCTGCGACAGCGCAAAAAATAATTGAAGAATTTGGCGAGGAAGCCTTTGAGGTGCTTGAAAATCAGCCCGAACGCCTTTGCAAAATCAAGGGCATCAGCCGAGAAAAGGCTGAGAGCATTTGCGAGGAGTTTTCCAAGCAGTTTGCCGTGCGCCAAACGCTCATTGCCCTTGAAAAATACGGAATGAGCGCAAGGGAAAGCTTGCAGGTCTATAAAATATTCGGCTTCAATTCGGTTGAGATGGTGCGCAAAAATCCCTATTTGCTCTGTGCAGAGGGAATTGGAATAAATTTTGAAAGGGCGGATACGATTGCCGCCGCCTTGGCAGAGCCGCCGCCCGAAAATTACCGAATCAGGGCAGGCGTTATCCATGTTCTGCGCCATAACCTCGGCAACGGTCACACCTGCTGCCCGAGGGAGAAGCTCGCCTTGCCCGCAACCGAGCTGTTGCAGGTTGAGAGCGATGCGCTCAATGCCGCAATCGAAAGCTTGATTGAGGATAAAAAGCTCATCAGCAGGGAAATCGAGGGCAAGGAGTTCCTTTTCCTGCCCGAAATCTATCTTGCTGAAACAAATGCGGCAATGCGCATAAAGGTTCTCTGCTCATTTCCGCCTGCAGGCAAGCCCACGCTGATGCAGGATATTGAAGAAATCGAAAAAACGCTTGGCATAAAATATGAGCAAAAGCAAAAAACCGCAATCATCACGGCGGCGGAAAAGGGCGTTCTGATTTTGACAGGTGGCCCGGGAACGGGTAAGACAACCACAATCAACGGCATGATTAGCCTTTTTCTGCGAGATAAGCTGCGTGTTTCGCTTGCCGCTCCGACAGGCAGAGCCGCAAAGCGTATGAGCGAAATCACGGGCATGGAGGCAAAGACCATCCACAGGCTGTTGGAGGTTGAATGGGACGAGAACGATAATCAGACCTTCAGCCGCAACCAGCGCAATCCCATTGAAGCAGATGTGCTGATTGTCGATGAGCTTTCGATGATCGATATTCAGCTTTTTGCGGCATTGCTTGCGGCGTTGCCGTTGGGCTGTCGCCTCATTATGGTGGGCGATTCGGATCAGCTTCCACCCGTTGGCGCAGGCAATGTTTTGCAGGATATGATAAACAGCGGTATGCTGCCTGTTGTTGAGCTGAAAGAGGTTTTTCGTCAGGCACAGCGCAGCTTGATTGTCACAAATGCACATAAAATCGTTGTCGGTGAAAATCCCGATTTGACCAGAACGGATAATGATTTCTTCTTCCTTAACCGTTCCAACGCTCTCAGGGCGGCAGAGGTGATTTGCGAGCTTTGCGCAACAAGGCTGCCGAAGGCTTACGGCTATTCACCCGTCAGCGATATTCAAGTGCTCTGTCCCTCACGCAAGGGCGAAATGGGCACATATAACCTCAACCGCCGCTTGCAAGAGGCAATCAACCCACCCTCAGCGGAGAAAAAGGAAATCACAATCGGTCTTTTCCGTTTCCGTGAGGGCGATAAGGTTATGAACATAAAAAACAATTATGATATTGAATGGAAAAAGCCCGACGGTGAAGAGGGTATGGGCGTTTTCAACGGCGATATCGGCATTATCAAAAAAATCAAACCCGATGGAACAAGCATCATTGCTTTTGATGACGGCAGGGAATGTGAATATTTTCCCGATACGATGCGTGAGCTTGAATTGGCTTATGCCGTAACCGTTCATAAAAGCCAAGGCAACGAGTTCGATGCCGTGGTTATGCCGATTCTTTCCGTGCCCGAAAAGCTTGCTTACCGCAACCTGCTTTATACTGCGGTTACCCGTGCGAAAAAAATTATGGTTATCGTCGGCAACGAAAATCAGGTTTACAGAATGGCACGCAACGATAAAAAAGCAAGACGCTATTCGGCGCTGAAAGCATTTTTATTGGAGGATAAATGATGAACAATTTTACTTTTGAAGACGGTATTGAGCCGGGTGGACTTCGTTCACGCAGTGAGATAAAGCTGTTGGTCTGCTACCTTTTGGGTGGCGTTGATGAAAGAATAACAAGGGCACAGCTTTGCGAAATTTGCTTGGATAAGGGCTTGGCAAACTATTTTGAAATGAACCAAGCAATAACTGAGCTGATTGCCGCAGGCGCTGTTTCCTCCGAGTTTATCGAATGTGAGGAGTATCTTTCCGTAACCGAGCTTGGTCGTTCTTCGACAAAGACGCTTGAGGTGCAGCTGCCTCGCTCGGTTCGTGAAAAAGCAATCAATGCGGCAATCAAGATGCTCACCCTTGCCAAACGCAAGCGTGAAAACAAGGTTGAGGTCGAAAAGCTTGCCGAGGGCGGTTATCACGTAACCTTTACCGTTTCCGACCCGAAGGAGGAGCTTATGCGCCTGACGGTTTATGTTGCCGATGAGCTTCAGGTTGAAACGGTTAAAAATAATTTTTATGAGGATCCGGTTAAGCTCTACAGCGGCATAATCGCTTCTCTTACAGTTTAAGAAAGGTGGATTTTTAAAATGGCAAAATATGCAATCGGTCTTGATTACGGCACTCTTTCAGGTCGTGCTCTTGTTGTAAATGTTGAAACAGGCGAGGAGCTTGGATGCAGTGTTTTGGATTACCCTCACGCTGTTATGGATGAGGCTCTGCCCTGCGGCAAAAAGCTCGGTCAGGATTGGGCGTTACAGCATCCGCAGGATTACCTCGATGTTTTGAGCAAAACAATCCCCGAGGCAATCAAAAACAGCGGCATTTCAGCCGATGATGTTATTGGTGTCGGCATTGATTTCACCGCCTGCACACTTATGCCCACAACCAAAGACGGTTATCCGCTTTGCTTTATGGATAAATACGAATCCGAGCCGCACGCTTATGTTAAGCTGTGGAAGCACCACGCCGCACAGTCATACGCAACGAAGCTCAATGACAAGGCAATCGAAATGAACGAGGAATGGCTCAACAACTACGGCGGCAAAATCAGCTCCGAATGGGCAATACCGAAGGCTTGGCAGGTGCTTGAGGAAGCTCCCGAGGTTTATGCCGAGGCAGACCGCTTCATTGAGGCGGCAGACTGGGTTGTTTGGCAGTTGACAGGCAACGAAACACGCAATTCCTGCTGCGCAGGCTACAAGGCAATGTGGAACAAAAACACAGGCTATCCCTCAAATGAATTTTTCAAATCGCTCGATCCGAGACTCGAAAACATCATCGATGAAAAATTCGGCAGAGATGTTTTGGCAAGCGGTAAGTGCGCAGGCTACATAACCGAGGAGGCCGCAAAGCTGACAGGCTTAAAGGTCGGCACGGCAGTTGCCGCAGGCATCATCGATGCGCATATTTTCGTGCCTGCCGTCGGTATCTCGAAGCCGAACGAAATGCTTGCAATTATGGGCACTTCAACCTGCCACATGATGATGAGCGAAAAAGAGGTCAAGGTCAAGGGCATTTGCGGCGTTGTTGCTGACGGCATTATGCCAGGTCTTTACGGATATGAAGCAGGTCAGAGCTGTGTCGGCGACCATTTCGGTTGGTTCATCGATAACTGCCTGCCCGAAAGCTATTACAGGGAAGCGGAAGAAAAGGGCATAAATATCCACAAGCTTCTGCGTGAAAAATGCCAAGATATGAAGCCCGGTGCAAGCGGACTTGTTGCTCTCGATTGGTGGAACGGTAACCGCTCAATTCTTGTTGATGTTGATTTGACAGGTATGATTTTGGGTATGACCTTGCGAACAAAGCCCGAAGAAATTTACAGAGCTTTGATTGAGGCAACAGCCTACGGCACAAGAATGATAATCGAAAATTACCGTGAGCAGGGCGTTCCTGTTGACGCTTTTTACGCCGCAGGAGGCATTTCGCAAAAAGACCCGATGACAATGCAGATTTATGCCGACATCATCAAAATGCCCATAAAAATCGCAGGCAGTGACCAAGGCGGCGCACTTGGCTCGGCAATCTTCGGCGCAGTTGCCGCAGGTAGTGAAGCAGGCGGTTATGACGATGCGTTCAAGGCGGCAAGCGTTATGGGCAAGGTCAAGGATGTTGTTTACGAGCCGATTGCCGAAAACAGCGCAGTTTACGATAAGCTTTATGCAGAATATAAAATTCTTCACGATTATTTCGGTCAAGGCGGCAATGATGTTATGAAGCGCCTTAAAGACATTAAAGCACAGCAGATGTAAAACAAATAACAAAAAACGGCACTGTAAGAGAAAGCTTACAGTGCCGTTTGGCTTATACAGAGGTTGGTTTATTCGTCGCCTTTGCTTGATTTTGCGTTATCATATTCATCAGCTTTGAAAACATAGTCCTTGCCTGGGAGGATTGCGTTGAGGGCAATGCCTGCGATTGAAGCGATTGCAAGACCTGAAAGGGTGATTACAGCGCTGCCGACATGGAAGGTGATGCCTGCGCTGATGCCGAGGGCGGCAACAAGGATAACTGCGGCAACGATAAGGTTGCGGCTCTTTGTGAAATCAACCTTGTTTTCAACAACGTTGCGAACACCGATTGCGGAAATCATACCGTAAAGCATGAATGAAATACCGCCGATGATTGAAGCGGGGATGAGGTTAATGAGTGCGGCGATTTTCGGGCTGAAGCTGAAGATAACAGCACAGCAAGCGGCAATACGGACTACTCTGGGATCGTAAACCTTTGTGAGAGCGAGAACGCCTGTGTTTTCGCCGTATGTAGTGTTTGCAGGGCCGCCGAAGAGAGCGGAGAAGCTTGTTGCAAGACCGTCACCGATGAGGGTTCTTTTAAGACCTGGGTCAGCGATGAAGTTTTTGCCTGTTGTTGCGCTGATTGCGCTGATGTCACCGATATGCTCCATCATTGTTGCAAGAGCAATCGGAACGATGGCGATAATCGAGCTGATGCAAAGCGATTTGTCGGGAATGTTGCCGAACACGATTCCGCTCTTTTTGATTGGGAAGCCAATCCAAGCGGCATCCTTAAGAGCCTGAACCTTTGCGGCATCGAAAATATCGTAGCCGCTGGGATCAACGGCAAATTCGAGGATGACTGCTACAGCGCAGGAAACAAAAATGCCGATGAGGATGGGAACAATTTTGCTCATACCCTTGCCCCAAATGTTGAAAACAACAACGGTTGCAAGAGCGATGACTGCAAGGAGCCAGTTGGTTGAGCAGTTATCAACCGCACTGCCTGCAAGACCAAGACCGATTGCAATGATGATCGGACCTGTGACAACGGGCGGGAAGAATTTCATAATCTTTGCAGAATCGAAAACAGCAAAGAGGATTGCAAGAACAAGGTAAACAAGACCTGCGCAAGCAACGCCGAGGCAAGCATAGGGGAGCATTGATTTGTCAATCGTGCCGTCTGCGGCGGTAGTAACAGCGGCATAGCCACCGAGGAATGCGAACGATGAACCGAGGAATGCAGGAACTTTGCCCTTGGTTACAAGGTGGAAGAAAAGAGTGCCAAGACCTGCCATAAGCAGAGTCGTTGCAATGTCAAGACCTGTGAGCAGCGGCACAAGAACCGTTGCGCCGAACATTGCAAAAGTGTGCTGGAAACCGAGGACAAGCATCTTCGGAACGCCGAGCTTTCTTGCGTCATAAATCGGTTCGTTACCGATTACAACTTTTTCTTTTTTACTCATTGTATTTTACCTCCGTTTAACCTCCACATCCTGTAGAGGAAATTTACTTTGTTAAAATATCGACCCCTGCCTTGCCGTCGCTTTCGGGGAGATAAACTGCAACGGTTTCGCTGTGGGCTGTGGGAATGTTTTTGCCGATATAATCGGCTCTGATCGGCAGCTCCCTGTGACCTCTGTCAATGAGAACGGCAAGCTGGATTTGCGCAGGTCTGCCTTGGTCGAAAATCGCTTCGATTGCCGCCCTGACGGTTCTGCCTGTGTAAAGCACATCGTCAACAAGAATAACCTTTTTGCCTGTAATATCGAGGGAGAGCGGTTCATTCTTGAGCTGAGGCAAATCGGATTTTTGCTCCAAATCGTCACGGTAAAAATGTATGTTTAAGCTGTCAATAGGCAGGTCAACGCCTTCAAAAGCGGCGATGTTTTCGGCAATGAGCTTGGCTAACGGCAAACCCCTGCGCTTGATGCCGACCAAAACAATGTTGCTTGTGCCCTTGTTCCGCTCAACAATTTCGTGCGATATTCGGCGGATAGCTCGGAGCAAAGCCGCCTCATCCATAATGTTTGCTTTGAAAGTTTGCATTGCTGACACCTCCGTGAAAAAGAAAAAATAAAAAAATCTTGCCGTACAAAAGGGTACGACAAGATTTCGTGAGTTTGTTTTTGTGCTGAAAATCTTGTCGGTCTCTCTGTACCGTACTTAAAGATTTCGGTGCAAGTGTTTAATTATTCTGAGAAGCCTGATTCAACGAGGTGAACAAGCTCATCAACAGCCTGAGCTTCGTCAGCGCCGCCTGCGATGATGCGGATATCTGTGCCGCCCATAATGCCAAGTGAAAGAACACCGAGGAGGCTCTTTGCGTTAACACGGCGATCCTCTTTTTCAACCCAGATTGATGATTTGAATTCGTTTGCCTTCTGAATGAAGAAGGTTGCGGGGCGGGCGTGAAGGCCGACCTGATTCTGAACAGTTACATCTTTAACATACATAGTAAAAACAATCTCCCTCTGAAATATAGTCGGTGAAGGCAAGCGCCTTAAACACATACTTTCATTATTTATTGCATTACATATTATACCACAAAAACTTACTTCGTCAATGAATTTTCGGCACTTCTTGACCGTTTTTGAAAAAATCGGCGGCTGTGCCAAAGCTTGCATTTTTGTTCAAACTCGGTTTGTGCAATTTTAACATTTTATTTTCATACTTTTATAGATATTGCTGTTTAATTGCTTTTAGACATAAACTTTTAGTAAAATCTATTGATAATTTTCGTCACAAGTATTATAATTTTATGGTAATTCAATCAATTTAAGCAAGGAGAGATTCATTGTGATTTATGGCAAAATCAGCGATATGCCCCTCTATTTTTCGTGTAACCCTCAGCTTGAGGCGGCTTACAATTTCCTCACCGAATATATGAACAGTCCGAAGCCTGACGGCGGCTATGAGGTTGAGCAGGGCGTGCTTAATGTCAACATTTCAACCTATGTGCCGAGCGAGGCGGAAACCAAAAGGTTCGAGGCTCACCGCAAATATGCGGATATTCAGGTCGTTCTCAACGGTGCGGAGCGCATCGATTGCGCCAATATCGATGCTTGCACCGATATGCTCAGTGAGGAATATTCAAAGGGTGGCGACATTGCTTTTTATGCCGATCCGCAGTATTATTCAAAGGTGGTTTTGGAAAAAGGAATGTTCCTTTTCCTGATGCCGCACGATGCGCATAAGCCTTGCATTGCCCCCGATGAAAGCGGCGCACAGGTCACAAAAGCGGTTTTCAAGGTTCTCTTATAATCCAAAAGGCAGCCGAAAGGCTGCCTTTTTTAATCAGCTATTGCGGTAATCTTCGATAACCTTGCCGTCTTGTATGCGGATGACTCGCTGTGCTTCGTCAGCAATGCCGTTATCGTGCGTGATGAGGATTACGGTTCTGCCCTCCTCGTGCAGTTCGTGCAGGATACGCATAACCTCTTTGCCTGAGCGGCTGTCCAGATTGCCTGTCGGCTCATCGGCGAGGATTACAGGGGGCTTTGCGGCAACGGCTCTTGCGATTGCGACACGCTGCTGCTGACCGCCCGACATTTGGCTCGGCAAATGTCCCATACGCTTTTCCAAGCCGACACGCTTTAATGCGGCGGTGCTGAGCTCACGCCTTTTTGCCGCCTTAACGCCACGGTAAACAAGCGGCAGTTCAACATTCTCTTGCGCCGTGAGGCTTGGTATAAGGTTGAAGCCCTGAAAGATGAAGCCGATTTCTTCATTGCGGATTTCACTCAATTCGTCATCGGTCATTGTGGAAACATCAACGCCATCTAAGATATATGTGCCGCTTGTGCAAACATCGAGCAGACCGAGCATATTCATAAGCGTCGATTTGCCCGAACCCGATTGACCGACGATTGCGATGAATTCACCTCTGTCAATCGTCAGCGTTACGCCGTCAAGGGCGTGAACCTCGTTTTCACCGGGGTTGTAGATTTTGTATATATCCTTGATGTCGATAAGATGTGACATAGCTTTGCTCCTTTTCCTTTATAAGTATATTTTAGACTTAGTTTTACTTATAGTCAATAGTGTTGATTAGTTTTTTATTATGTGCTATAATTTAATATACATTAAAATTATTATAAAAAGGTGACGAAAAATGAAAAAATCTTTAATTTTAAAATTTGCTGCCGTTGCGCTCTGCCTTGTGCTTGCCTTTGTCGGCATTTCTGCCTGCAGCAAGGACAACAAAGGCTCAGTGACAAATTTTGAATCGAGCTACACAAAAAGCGAAGCTCCGACGAATTTTGTCTGTATGCAAATTGAGCATGACGGTGAAATGCTCGGCGAATTTGTAATGGAGCTTTATCCCGACGAAGCACCGATTACGGTTGCAAACTTCCAAGAGCTTGTTGCAAAGGGACATTACGACGGCCTTAAATTCCACCGCATTGTCGATGGCTTTATGGCTCAGGGTGGTGATCCCAAAGGCAACGGCACAGGCGGAACAGACCCGATCAAGGGTGAATTTGCCGCAAACGGCGTTAACAATCAAATCAGCCACACAAGGGGCGTTGTTTCAATGGCTCGCCGTGGCGACAGCTATGACAGCGGCTCGTGCCAATTTTTCATCTGCTTTGATGACAGCTGTGCCGCTTCGCTTGACGGTCAGTATGCCGCTTTCGCAAAGGTTGTCCGTGGTATGGAGGTCGTTGACAGCTTGCAGCAGGTCGAACGCACTTGGGGCAATGATAATGCGATTTCTTCCCCCGTTGAGGATGTCATAATCAAAAACTGCTTCTTTGTTGAAGGCATCTGATTTTTAATTAAAAATTTAAGCACGCACTCAACTCGGTGTTCGCCGTGATTGGGGTGCGTGCTTTTTTGTTTATTCTGTGGGTGACGGAGCTGAAAGAGTTGTGTCGGCTTCGGGTGCAGAGGTTGGTTGCGGCTCTGTTTGCGTAACGGTTGTTTTGGGGATATAAGCGGTGGTCGGCGGCAAGGACTCGGTCGAAATGTTGATGCAGACCGCCGTAATGATGTAGGTGAAAATGAAAACCAAGATCAGTATAATTGCATAGAGAACGCCTTTTGCAATTTTCTTTTCCTGCTCCTCCTGAGCGAAGCTCTTGGTGTGAGTTGAGGTTGGCGATTCGGCAACGGGGTAATCACGGCTGAAGCCGATTATGCTCCTGCGTCTGACCTCAGGCTCGGGTATTACGGGGCGGAAATCCTCCGGAAGCTGTTCATTCTGTCCATCTAATTGCTTTTCGTTTTCGTTCATAACCGCCCTCCTATACAAACAGAGTTTGACCGCTGAGACCTGCGAAGCCAAGGCTTATCAGCGCAATATAAATGAAAAGGGCAGGCTTGCCTTTGAACACAAGGCTGATTGTCGGGTTATCGGCAATCTTTTTCTCTGCCGCACCGATGAGCACAACGGCAACGATGAACGCAATGCCTGCGCCGATTCCCAAGCCAATCGATTCAAAAATATTGAAAGCGGCACGGCGGTTGATCATCGGAACGGCAAGCACAAGTGTGTTAACTGCCGCCATACCGATGCGGTGAACGCTATCCTTTTCAATGTGGAACAATACGGTTGCGAAAGCGGTGAAAACCAAATAAATCACAGCCAGCACAAAGCAGTAAATCATAAGGTGAACCGAGGTGCTTTGGCTGTTGATTTTTTCAATTAAATCGAGCGCATTACAGCTTGCGGCGGTTGCGCCTGTGAAAAATGCAACAAGAAGCGCAAGCGGAAAAAAATCCTTCGGCTTTGTTGCAATGCGGATTGCCTCACTCATACCGAAGCCGCCGCTGAAAACAAGGTTACGCAACAAAAGCGCAAAGATGGAGGCGTTGAAAAATGCGAAAATCATTTTTTCTCCTCCTTTTCGTTTTTGCCTAAAATATCGTCAATCGGGCGGTTCAGGAGCTGAGCAAGCTCCTCATCCTCAATGATTGCTTCGGCGGCTTTTGCCGATGCTGTCGGAGCGCTTACCGCCTCATCAAAGGTCAGCTCAGGAATTGCCAGCGGCTCTTGTGCTGCTTGAGGCTCTTCTGCCTTAGGTGGTTCGGCTTCCGAAGCTGGCTGTGCCTCTTGCGGAAGAATTGCCGCTTCCTCCTGCTCGGCGGTAATATCTTCAACGGTGAAATCGACCTCTTCGGGGGTCAAGTCGAGTATGATAGGTGTGGCTTCAAGCGGTTGAACAACCGCCTTGCTGCGCTTTTTCTCCTTGGGCTTCGGCTGCTTTTTGTCGAGATACTTAGGCCAATATATTGAAATGATTGCCCTCAAAAGTGCACCTGCAAAGCCGAGAATGATGAAGCCACCGAACGGCAACAGAAAGCCCGAAAAGGCTCTGCCGTTCCAAAATTTAAATCCGCCGATTGAACCTGCGCCGAGAATTTCTCTGACAATGCCAACGAAAATCAGCACGGCGGCGTAACCGACCGAGGCGGTAGCACCGTCTGCAATGGCGGCAAGCGGTTTGATTTTAACCGCAAAGCGTTCGCAACGCAGAACGATCAGCGAATTGACTGCCATAATCGGCAGATAGATTCCCAAAGTGCCGAAAAGCTCAGGGCTGACCTTTTCAAGCCAAACCATAAACGGTGCAACCAAAGCACCGCCGATGATGATATAAAGCCCGATTCTAACCCAACGGGGAATCGGCTTGAGAAAGGCGGAAGCGATGAATTCGGTGAGGGTTATAACGATTGCGCTTATTCCTGCGAGGATTGAAGCGCCCTTGAGCGAGGTCGCCATTGCAATGACAGGGCAAAGACCGACCGCTTGAACAAGAACAGGGTTGAATATGCCTGCATTACGAAGCAGCAAGCCTGGTGAGTTCTGCTTTGACATGGGTTATAACCTCCTTTGAGTTTGAATTTTGATGTTCACGGTTGCACGAAACCGAGCATATAATAAAACGCCGAGCAAATTCAGCCTTCGGCTTGATTTTGCTTTGTCTTTTTCAGCAGGAATTTTTCAATATAGGGGTCAACAGCCTGCCAAACGGCATTGGAAATCAGTATGCCGAAGCAAGCGCCCTCCTCATAAAAGCCGAAGCGGCGTATGAGCATACAAATCAGACCTGCTGTGAAGCCGTAAAGTAAACAGCTTATGGGAGCTTTGGGCTGTGTACCCATTTCGCTCAAAAGGAAAATCGCCGCAAAAATCATATAGCCTGCCGCAAGCTCCAAAACGATTGAAGAGAGCAGGTTTGTGATTCTCGGGAAGCAGATTGCAATGAGAGCCGCACCGCCGATGAAGCCAGCTAAGCTGATGAAAAGGTTTGTGCGGCGGATGAGCATATAAAGCGCACTGCCGATGAGGATTATGATACAGCTTGCGCCCATCGGACCTGGGTAGTTGCCCGTGAAAATATCGATTGCCTTAACCGAGCCGAGGCTGATCGATGTGTTTTGCGAAAGCAGATGCGTGAGTGATGAGCCTGCCGAACCCGAAAGGGCGGAAGCACCTGCGGAAACCCTCGGATAGTCAAAAACAAGGTCGGGATAGCATATAGTTAAAAAGGCAATTCCTGCCGCCGCAGGGGAAAAGGGCAGGGTGCTGTTTGCGCCGAACGGAATCTTCACCACCGCAACGGCAAAGGCACTGCCTATGGCAGGCAGCCACAGCGGAGCGGAAGCGGGCAACACAAGTGCAACAAAGATGCCTGTTGTGACGGCGCTCAGGTCGGTGACCGATTGGGGCTGTCTGAGCAGCTTTTTGCCCAACGCCTCACAAATAACGGCGGTGAAAACGGAAACCAAAATGAGGGCAACCGCTCTTGCACCGTAAAAATACCAAGCGCTCACGCAGGGCAGAATGACCATTACCAGCATATCAAGCTGATATTTTCGTGTTTGTGCGAGGTTGGTTTGCTTTGCCATTGGTTCGTTCTCCTTCCATAATTTGTGCGTTGATTTTAAAGTCTGTTAGGGGTAATATCAAAGTAACAAGGGGGTAATCGCTGTGAGGATTGAAGCTATTGCGGATGATGCTATTATAGTCGAACTCTCGCCACGGGATATGCACGAGTTGAACATAACCTATGAGGAGATGGATTATTCAAAGATAGAAACAAAAAGGGTTATATGGACTCTTTTGTCGAAAGCACGCCGAACCCTGGGCCGTGAAATCGATACGGGCGGCAAATTTTTTGTCGAAGCGATGGGACGGGAAAACGGCGGCTGTGTTTTATTCTTTTCCGCTCAGAACGAGCGTACCGTAAAAAGATATAAGCTGAAAGCTCAAAGTGAATACATAATTGCCGAATTTGAAAACGCTTATGCGCTACTTAACTGCGTCAGGCAAATTGAAGGGAATTTCAGATGTGTTAAAAGCGAGCTTTATGTAAACGACGGAATTTATCGCCTTTTAATAATGCCATACTCAGCCTCAAGCAAGCTGAAGCTGTGCCTGGCTGAGTATGGTAAAGCTTTTGCGGAAAATGCCCTGCTCGCCGCACATACGGCGGAGCATTGGCGCTGTTTAATAAAAAGGGGAGCTGTTGAAAAATTAGCCCTTGAAGAGTAACATCATAAAGCCTGCAGCAACGGCTGAACCGATAACGCCTGCAACATTGGGACCCATTGCGTGCATGAGCAGGAAGTTGGTCGGGTTAGCCTTTTTGCCCTCAACCTGTGAAACACGGGCTGCCATAGGAACTGCGGAAACGCCAGCAGAACCGATGAGGGGGTTGACCTTGCCCTTTGTGATGAAATACATGAGCTTGCCAAGAAGCACGCCGCCTGCGGTCGAGAAAGAGAAAGCAACAAGACCGATTGCGATGATGCCAAGGGTTTTGGGCTGAAGGAACTGTTCGCCGTTGGCTGTTGCGCCGACGGTAACGCCGAGCATAATTGTGACGATGTTGCAGAGTGCGTTTTGCGAAACATCGCTCAAACGCTCAACAACGCCGCTGACTCTGAAGAGGTTACCGAGCATAAGGCAACCGATGAGAGGAGCAACGCTCGGAAGAATCAAGCAGCAGAGCACGGTAACGATGATCGGGAAGATAACAAGCTCAGTCTTGCTGACCTTGCGAAGCTGTCCCATTTTGACTTCACGCTCTTTTTTGGTTGTGAGCAGGCGCATGATCGGCGGCTGAATGAGCGGAATGAGTGCCATATAGCTGTAAGCGGCAACCGAAATCGGTGCGAGCAAATGGTCGGCAAGCTTGGTTGCCGTGAGAATAGCCGTAGGACCGTCTGCGCCGCCGATGATTGCGATTGCGGCGGCTTCGGCAGGCTCGTAGCCGAAAATGATTGCGAGAATGAAAGCAACATAAATGCCGAGCTGAGCGGCAGCACCGAGGAGAAGGCTTGAGGGGTTGGCAAGGAGCGGAGCGAAATCTGTCATTGCGCCGACACCCATAAAGATAAGACACGGGAAAATACTGCTCTTAACGCCTGCGTAAATCAACCGCAAAACGCCCGTATCGTACCAATGCGCACCCTCAACGATGTTGCTGGTGTCCATAAGACCTGTCGGGTCAGCCATAAGACCTGCGGCAGGGAGGTTTGCAAGGAGCATACCGAAAGCAATCGGGAGCAGGAGCATAGGCTCATACTTTTTAACAATGGCCAAAAACAAAAGCACAAAGGAAACAAGGAGCATAACAGCCTGCTGCCAAGTGATGATGGCAAGACCTGAGCTTTCCCAAATTCCTTTAATTATTCCAATAAAATCCATTTAGCGTGTCCTCCGTCAAATAACTGCAAGAACATCGTCTGTAGCAACGGTTGAACCTGTGCTGACGAGGATTTGCTTAACAACGCCGTCAACTTCTGCGGCGATTTCGTTTTCCATCTTCATTGCTTCGAGAATGAAGAGTGTGTCACCGGCCTTTACAGCCTGACCGTTTTGGCAAAGAACCTTGAGAATTGTGCCGGGCATCGGACTGATAACATTACTGCCGCTTGCCGAGGGTGCGGATGAGGGAGCTGCCGCAGGGGCGGCAACAGGGGCAACGGGAGCAGCGGGGGCAACAGGAGCAGCTGCGTTTGTAACTGCGTTGATTACGGCATCGGTTTCATTAACCTCAACCTCATAGTTTTTGCCGTTAAGTGTAACGATATATTTCATCTCTATGTTTCTCCTTATTCTTCGATTAACTTGATGGATTTGAAATCAAGTTTGTTAAGCGGAATACCGCTCTGATGGCTGACGATTGCCATTATGACTGCCGCCGTCGGCTCATCAACATTAACAAGGCTGAGGATGCCTGCACTTTCGTTGGCAAGCGGCTGCTGTGCAACGGGTGCGGCAGGTGCGGCGGTGGGCTCTGTGCTGTTCTTTTTGCCGAGCTTTTCAAATGCTCTGATGCATTTTGAAACGAGCATAACAAGCACTGCTATGATTGCAAGCTCTGTAAGAACGATCGCAAGACCAACTACGGAAATAACGATAGCGTCGAAAATCGACAAATCCTGTCCTGCAAGCATTTATATCACTCCTTAATCTCTCTGATAGAATATTTAAAGGTGTTCTTTGCTTTTTCTTCTCTCTTTTCAAAGTATGCCTTAGCCTGCTGGGGGAAGGCGATATAGCTGAGAACATCCTCGTCGCTTTTTGCAAGGCTGCCGATTTCGGCCTTTGCCTTATCGAAGCCCGGCTCAAGCGTATCTGCAAAGCGGCAGGTGATAGGCTGGGCATCGCCGAGGATTTTTTTGCTCAATTCGGGGTTGATTTCGCCGGGAGCTTTGCCGTATTCGCCTGCAACATAGCTTTTGATTTCTTTGGAAATGTTTTTGTAGCGCTCGCCGAGGAGAACATTGAAGGTTGCCTGAACGCCAACCATCTGGCTCATCGGAGTAACAAGGGGAGGATAGCCTAAATCCTTACGGACTCTCGGCGTTTCTTCGAGAACTTCCTCAAGCTTGTCGAGCTTGTTTTGAGCGGTGAGCTGTGCAACGAGGTTGGAGAGCATACCGCCTGGGATTTGGTAGTTGAGGGCATCGGTTTCGGTTGCCATAACAACGGGATTGAGCAAGCCCTCAGCAAGATATTTTGCACGCAGGGGCTTGAAGAAGGCGTTGATTTTGGAAAGGCTCTTTCCGTTAAGCTCAACATTGTAGCCCTGCTCCTTGAAAGCATAAGCGAGCGTTTCGGTCGGAGGCTGTGAAGTGCCGCCTGCAAGTGAGGAGATAGCGGTGTCGATAATATCCGCACCTGCTTCAACCGCCTTTTGGAGGGTGAGCATACCAAGACCTGTTGTTGAATGGGTGTGAACAACAAGGGGAAGATCAACAGCCGCCTTGATTGCCTTAACAAGCTCATAAGCCTTCTGCGGTGCGAGGATGCCTGCCATATCCTTAATGCAAAGAGTTTGGCAGCCCATTTTCGCAAAGCCCTCTGCAACCTTAACATAGCTGGGAATGTCGTGAATCGGGCTGATTGTGTAGCAAATTGTGCCCGATGCGATTGCGCCGCACTTGAGAGTTTCGTCAACGGCAACCTCAACGTTTCTCAAATCGTTGAGCGCATCGAAAATGCGGATGATGTCGATGCCGTTTTCAACGCTCTTGCGAACAAAAGCACGAACAACATCGTCAGGCTGATGCTTATAGCCAAGCAGGTTTTGACCACGTAGAAGCATCTGAAGCTTTGTATTGGGGCAGGCTGCCTTGATTTTACGCAGTCTTTCCCACGGATCTTCATTGAGGTAACGCAGGCACGAATCGAATGTTGCGCCGCCCCAGCATTCAAGTGAATAATAGCCGGCTTTATCTAATTCTGATAAGATGCCTTCAAAATCTTCAAAGGGCATACGGGTTGCGATAAGTGACTGGTTGGCATCACGCAACACGGTTTCGGTAAACTGAACTGTTCTTTTTTCTGCCATATCTTTATCCTTTCATAAAAGGGAACGCCAAACTCCCCCATCTTAATGATTTATAATCCTTACTATTGTACCCCTTTTTTATTTTAATTTCAAGGCAAAAACAATATATTTTGAAAAATTTTCCTAAGTTATTTTAGCTTGCTTTTTTAATTGCAATTCTTTGTAAATTTCGGCAAAAAAACAGCCGTTGTTTTGTTAGAGATTGATAAATTTTTTAAATGCTATTGATTAGTTGCTTTATTTATATTATAA
>CAYQRS010000001.1:0-29098 GCA_964419825.1 uncultured Eubacteriales bacterium | reverse complement strand
CGGTAACACGGGTTCGATTCCCGTCCGGGTCACCACAGCAAACGCCTTCTGTCAAGAGATAGAGGGTGTTTTTCTTTTTTCTTTTTTCGCTTTAACGCAGGTTTATTTAAACAAATTGATGCAAACAAAAAGCACGCCCACTCGGAGCGTGCTTTTATTTTTATTCGGTTGGTTAAGCTTTTTCGGCAAACGCAATGCTTGCGGTGGAATTTGAGGAATCGGGCGTGAGAACAAGGGTATATTCGCCGCTGAATTCCCGAGCATCAATCATACAGCCGCCGTAATCGACATATTCATCATATACCGTTTTGCCCTGCGAATCGAGCATTTTCACTTGAAAAGCATCACAGCTATCGTAGTAAGTGTTAATGCCGTCAAATTCGGCGTGGATTTTTTCCATTGAGCCGTCGAGCTGAATTTTGAAGCTAATCTCCTCACCGAAGGATGCAACATTGAGCGGCAGGCTCATCGCTTCATCGCCGATTGCATCGGCAGTGAGCCATTTGGCGTTTTCATATCCCTTTGCGGTTTTGATTTCACATTCAGCCTGCGTAACATCGTCAGCGCAGGTGAGATTGAGAGCATATTCGCCGCTTTTGAGGAAAAGGTTGCGTGAGAGCCATTCCGTGCGGTGGATCATAACATTTTCCGCAACAACGCTTCCATCAGCCTTGCTTATAATACTAAAGGTGCAGCCATCCTCATCGAGGTTTTTGCCGCCGCAGAAAATGCTGTACAAACCGTCTTTTTCGATTTTGAACTCGAAATTGGCTTTGTTTTCAAGCGCAGAAGCGAAGCTCTTGCCGCCGTTAACCTCAACTGTGTTCACCGATTCACTCGGACTAAAGAAGCAGGCGCAGAGCATCATTGCCAAGCAGACAACTAACGCAAGAATTTTTGTTTTCATCTTTTACAACTCCTTTCACCACCATTATAGCTTGAAAAAATTAAAAGTCAACCGCAAGATGCGAGCCACTCTGAATTATTTAAGCGGCTCAAACGCAGTTGACTTTTTTGTTTTATTCGGTTACTTCGGTGTAATAAACATCGAGTATAAGCTCGTATGTTGCGGCAGTGTCAATATAAAACTCGCTGTATTTTTCGCCCATTTTCATCTCGCCAGGGATAGAAACGATATCCAAATCATTCACGCCCTTGGAGAGCAAGGACGATGCGAGATAAGTCACTCGGCTCAAGCCGACATTCGTACAGCAATATTTTGATGCGGTGTTATAAAGCCTTGTGACCGTGCCGAAATCCTTTTTTGCGGCGCTGACCGCTTTTTGAGCAAAGGCTTTTATGTAAAGCTTTTGGCGTTCAAGGCGGCGTGAGCTTGCGTTGGTATCATCGCCACGGGCTTTAACAAATTCGAGGGCATTTTTGCCGTAAAGGGTTATTGTTTTGCCTGCGGTGAAGCTATCTATCGTTTCGGGCGAGGTAACCTTAACGCCGCCGACAGCGTCATTCAAGGCGGCAACTCCGTCCATATCAATCGAAACATAGGAATTGACAGGCATACCGAAAAGCACACGCTCGATTGAGCGCACGGCGTTTTCACAGCTTATGTGCTTGCCATCGCCATAGGCGTAAGCAAGGCAAAGCTGTTCGTTTTTACAGCCTGTGTATTCGCCGACAACCGTATAAACATCGACATCGACCATCGTGTCACGGGGGATTGCGATGACCGTGACCTTGCCGCTTGCAGTATCGATTGCGAGAACCATATTTGTATCAGCCTGACCGCCCGTGCCGATTTTGTTCGACACCGTACCCAAGCTTGTTTTGTCAACGCCGAGGCAGGCAACCGAAGCGACATTTTCGTTAAGGCGGTAGGTTTTGCCGTTGTATTGCACGGTTTTGCCGTCATCCTCGGCAACAGCATCCTCTGCGGCAATGATTTCGGCATCGTCAAACGAAGCCATTTCCTTGCCCCGTTGCTGTAAGATAAGCACGGTGCTTGCGCCGCCTGCAACAATCAAAAACAGCACAGCCGCCACAATCAGCAAAGCTTTTTTGCCTTTTGAGCTGTTCACAGCCGAAGCCTCATCACTGCTCTTGTTCAATCGCAACATCGCTGACCAACACTCCGTTCACCAAAAATCTCGATTTCTTATCGTTACCCATACAGGTGCTTAAAACGACAAGCTTGCTATCCTCAGTCAAGCTGACACCCTCACGCACGTTGCGGAGCGTTGAAATCGGGTTGAGAACATAATTCTGATAATTTTCAAGCGTTTCGCTGTCCGTAAAATCAAAAGCGTTCATAATGTGGCGGTTATCGTATTTGTAAGCGGAAACGATTTTATAGGTCAAAACACGGTCCTTCGTATAAATATAGAAAGCATCGTGCTGCTCAAAAAAGTCCTTATCCTCAAAGGAATGGAGCGAGCCGAACATCGTCTTGTTGCGCATATTGTGACCGTAAATAACCGTTACGGGGTCAGAAAAATCGGTTTTATTGACAGACTGGCTGTAAATCATACCTGCAAAAAGATAGCGCTTGTAGATTGAGCGGTGGAGATAATAGTTATCCTCAACCGTGCTTTGTGCAATCGGATAATCGACATAAGTGCCGGGAATTCTTATCCAAGCGTAAACATCGCTGTTGATTTCGGTAAGAGCAGGCAAATCAACGGGGCTTGAACCGACTGCCGATTCGTCAACAGGCTGTTCCTCCTCACCGCCGTTATCCTCATCAACATTGTTGATAACCTCGTTGAGCTTATCGTAACTGCGCTCGGCAGAGGTGTTTTGCCAAATGACAACGCCGATATAGCCAAGGCAGAACACAATCGTCACAACGATAATCACAAGCGAAATCACGGTTGCTCTGTTAGCTTTCTTTTTCACGCTCTGTTCGCCGCCCTGCGGCTGCAAAGCAAGGTTTTCTTTGTTTTCCATAGTCCTTCCCTTTCTGTAACAGAAAAGCCCCAAGTTCAAAAGAACATCGGGGCTTTAAAAGCATTATTCGGCGAAGAATTATTCTTCGTTCTTTTTCTTGCTTGTGTAAACGCCCGCTGCTGCAAGAGTTACGATAACAGCCGCAGAAGCAACAACAGTTTTGCTCATTGAAGCGGAAATTGAGCCTGTTGCGGGTGATGAGGGGTTCTTATCGGATGAAACGGGAGCTTCGACAGTTGTGTCTTTTTCGTTGCTGCTTGCATCGGTAGTAGCAGGGGAAATTGTGGGAGCGGTGGGGCTGGGAGCAGCGAATGCAACCATCGACACCATTGAAATCATAAGACCAGCTACAAGAATTGAAGCTAATTTTTTCATAATTAAACACCAAACCTTTCAAAAGCATTTGAAATTAGTTACACTTACATTTATAAGATACGAAAACATCTTATCACAGCAGTCAAGCCTTGTCAATAGATAAATTCAATTATTTCTTGAATTTCTGGCGTTTATAACTGTTTTTGCCGCCTTGCCCTCAACCCTTGAATTGGCTTCAAGCTCATAATCCTCTGCGGTTGCAACAAGCATATCCGTCAGCATCTCACCACGGAGGGCATCAATATATCTTGTGCGATAATCCGCATAGAAGTTATCCTCGCCTTTTTTGGCATCCGCCCTGACAACGAGGAAGATGTTTTCCTCGGTTTCGATCAAGGCAGGCTTATCGTATTCGAGCTTTTCGACCTGCGCAAGGAAATCCTTGGGGTAAGCGGAGCTGCTGACCTGAACGAAGTTGATGTCAACCTCCGTGCCGCCGTTTACATCGGCAAAGCCGCTGCCTTCGGCAAGTCTATCACGCTTCGCTTCAAAATCGGCACGCAGGGCTTTCTCCTCCTCCGCACTGATGGCAACGGTATCGCCGTTTTCATCGGTGGTTGTGAGGTAGCCGTTGATTGCACGGAAAGCAACATAGGTTTGGTCAAAATAATATTCAATTTCGCTTTCGGGCACTTCGTATTCACTGCCCTTGCCGAAATAATAGAGCAAAAGGCTTGTCCGATAAGCATCGGCAAGGTTGATTTTTGCAACAGTCTGCTTGTTTACTCCGATTTCGGTGTAATAGTCGCCGTAAAGATGCCATTGCTCCTCAGTTTCGTCGGCAACAGCCTTTTTCTCATTGACATCGAGCGAAAGGCTGAGCTTTTGGAAGGTCGTGGTTGCGATAACATATTCATAGCATTTTTTCGTTGCCGCTTGCTTCAATGCCTGCTCATCATCGGTATCACCACCGTCAGCCTCGGCTTCGCCGTAAGCTTCATCATAGAAATAGGCGAAAACACGGCTGTCAACCTCGGCTTCGCCGACCTTGAGCGCAGTTTTGCTCCCTGCAAAAACAGCGCAACCGCTAAAAGCGGTTACGCACAGGGAAGCTAATGTTAAAATTGAAACAAACCTTTTCATTGCGGAATTCCTTAATGAGAATTTAATCAATCCTCGTTTTCTTCACGGGCTTTTTTAGCGGCATCGTTTACCCAAGAGGTATCTGCCTCACCGTGCTTAACAAAGAGGATGCAGAGGATTGAGATTGCAAAAGCAATCGGTGAATAGTAGAACAGCGACATATATGAGCCCGAGAACATACGGACAATACCGTAAAGGATGGGAGAAGCGATCTGAGCCGAGAATGTTGCTGTGTAGTAATAGCCTGTGAATGTGCCAACCTTATCCTGACCGCCGATTTCGAGAACGAGGGGCAGTGTGTTAACGGTGATGAACATATTTGCAGCACCGCCGAGGATGAGAGCAAGCCAGATAACGGCGAGGCTCTGAGTGAGGACATAGAACAGGAACACAACCATAAACACGACAAGACCGATAAGGATTGTCTTTTTACGGCCGATTTTTGTGCCGATTTTACCTGCAGGGATTGCGGCGGCTGCCGAGCAAACTGCGAAAACAGCCATCATAATCGTAGCTTCGCCTGCTGTTTTGCCGAGAACCTCGGAAGCGAACAGGGCAAAGAATGTTGAAATTGCGTTTGTGCCGCAGAAGAGGAAGAACAAGCCGCAGAGCATAAAGATAAGGCTCTTGCGTTCCGCCTTTGAAAGCTTTTCGGCTCGGCGGGCGGCTTTTTCCTGCTTTTTGGCTGCCTTTGCGGCGGCTTTTTTGGCAGCGGCATCCTGAGCCATATTCATTTCCGCTTTAACGGCAATACGGCTGTCGGGCTCTTTGACCTTGGTGAGGATGACAAGCATACCGATGATCATAACGATTGAGCCGACGAGGAAAACATAAGGATATGTTTGCGTTTCGGGGAAATCCTTAGTGCCGAGAACCAGGCCCATAATAAGGGTTACAACCGTACCTGCGACAAGACCGAGCATACTGCCCACGCCGCCCATAAGGTTGATGATTGCATTGCCCTGGCTACGCATTTCGGGCGGAGTCAAATCGGGCATAAGCGCAACAACGGGTGCACGCCACAGCGACATTGTGAAAACAAAGAGGATGATGCAAAGCATCGTCAGCGGAAGCGAGCCGACATTCAGCGCAACAAGCGGAATAATCGCAAAAAGGATTGCGGCAACGGGCGCACCGAAAACGATGAACGGGCGGCGTTTGCCGAGCTTTGAATGGCAATGGTCGGAAAGCTTGCCGAAGGTGGGCTGGAAGATAACACCGAAGATGTTATCAAAGGTCATAATAATACCGATGAACAGCGGAACAAGAGTAATTCCGCCGCCTGCGAGGGAAACATCCTCACCCTGACTCTTTGCAAATTCAGCCAAAACGGGGAATGCCTCGTTCAGCCTTGCACTCAGATTATTGATGCTCTGAGAAGCCGAAAGCAAAGTGTTGAGGATTTTTGTGATATAGGGGTCGTAAATTGCCCAAGCGATCGAGCTTGCCATGAAGCCGAAGCCTGTGAGCATCGTGCGCTTGGTGCTGAATTTGCCGTTCGGCGCACAAAAATATTCTTTAGCCATAAAAATTCTCCTTTTATTTAATTGAGGAAGCCCTCAATAATTACCTGTTCAGCTTCTTCCGGGGTCATACCCAAGGTGCAAAGCTTTGTAAGCTGGTCATTATTAATTTTGCCGATTGCCGCCTCGTGGATGACCTGTGCATCCTCGTGGTTTGCGGCAATTTCGGGGATTGAACGGATTTTTGCGCTATCCATAATAATCGAATCGCATTGTACGTGCGCTCTGCAACGGCAGTTGCCGACAGCTCTCGGATAGAACACCTGCTCGGAATTATCCTTTGCAACCGAGCGTGAAATAATCCTTGCGGAGGCATCGTCGCCATCGAGGTTGACAATCATATCACTGCGTGCGGTCTGGTTGCCGTGTGTCATAAGGCGCTCTGTTACAAGGAGCTTTGCGTTTTTGCCGAGCGTTGCAACGGTGTTACGAACGGTTGAGTCAACACCCTTTATCTGCACGGTTTCCATTTCACATTCAGCACCCTCGTCCATAAACAGCTCCGTCGTCGGGTTGAGAACCCTGCCGCCCGTGCCGTCGCCCTCGCCGTAATGCTTTTCAACATATTTCAGCTTGGAGTTTTTGCCGAGGTGGAAGCGGTGGATGCCGTCGTGTGAGGAATCGCAATCGCTGTCGTTATGGATTCCACAGCCCGCAACAATGTTCACCTGCGCACCCTCGCCGATATAAAAATCGTTATAAACAACATCCTTAACTCCGCCCTCTGTGACGATGACGGGGATATGGACATTCTCGTTTTTCGTGAAGGGCTTTACGATAATATCGATGCCCGGCTTATCCTTTTTGGCTTCGATTGTGATATTCTCGCTCGAATGGCGAACTGCGCCCTCGCCGTTTTTACGCAGGCTGAAAGCGCCCACGCTCGGCATATCGTAAATATCCGCAATGGAAAAGAGGAGATTTTTTTCTTTATCGTTAAGCATCTTTGTTGCCTCCTCTGAATCCACAGCTTTCGTTAAGCTCGCTCATAAGCTGACCGAAAACCTCATCCTTCGGTCCGACTGTTTTAACCTTACCGTCTGCAACAACTGCAATACGGTCGGCAAGCTGCATAATACGCTCCTGATGCGAAATTATCATAACGCTGTTATGGCGGCTCTTGCTCATTGTTTTGAAGGTTTCAACAAGCATTGAGAAGCTCCACAGGTCAATTCCTGCCTCAGGCTCATCAAAAATCGCAAGGCGAAGCTTGCGAGCCATAAGCGAAGCGATTTCGATGCGCTTAACCTCACCGCCCGAAAGCGAAGTATCGATTTCACGGTTCAGATAATCCTTTGAGCAAAGACCGACATTCGTCAAATAAGCGCAGCATTCATCCTCCGGCAGCTCACTGCCGTGCGCAAGACCGAGAAGTCTGCGAACAGTCAAGCCCTTAAAGCGAGGCGGCTGCTGAAAAGCGTAGCCGACACCGAGCCTTGCACGCTCGGTTACGGAAAGGCTCGTAATATCCTTGCCGTCAAGCAAAATCTTGCCGCCCGTGGGCTGTTCAATGCCCATAATAAGGCGTGCAAGCGTTGATTTACCGCCGCCGTTTGGGCCTGTGATAACAAGAAATTCGCCGTCATTAACGGTTAGCGAAACATCGTTGATGATTTCCAAGCCGTCAGCTCCGTCATCAACGGTAAAAGAAACATTTTTGAGTTCAAGCATCCTGATTTTTGCCTTCCTTTAGTTAGTCTGCGGCATTGCATAGTGGCGGATATAAGCCGAAGCGAAGATCGGCGACATATCCATCGCATGGATAACCGCACCGTCATCAGTCGGCAGAATGGTTAAGCCCTCGCCCTCGCTGCCCTTGAAAAGGTTGCGGTCAAAGAGCTTGTCTGCTGTTCCGTCTGCCAAATCGACGGTATAAAGTGCCTGCGTTTCATCGTTTGTTGCCAAATAGAGCACGCCGTTGTAAACCTCGCCGCCCTGAATTTTGTGAATGTTGTAATCGGGGTCGGGGTTTTTGAACGGAATCGGCTCAAGGTACTCATCGTTAACGATGTCGTAACGGATAAGCTCCGTCGGATAATCACGCTTGGCTGTATAGATTATGCCCGAATCGGGGTCAACACATACCCACGGCAGACCCATCGGATGCTTTTCTGTGTCAAGATGATGATATTCGCCTGTGTACTCAAGCGTTTCCGCATCGTAAACGGCAATTACGGGGTGCTTGAAAACCTTGCTATCCTCAAGGGCGCAGTAAAGCTTGCCGTTGTAGCAGCTTATGCCGCCGATGTGCTTCAGACCGTATTCCTCTGCAAGCTCGGCAGGGATAGCATCGTAATTGGTTTTGATAACGGTTGTGCAGTCAAGCTCCGTCTTGATAAGACCGAGCTTACAGCTGAAGAAATAGCTTTCACCGTCGTTTGCCATGCCCTGAGATCTGTCCCAGCTATCGCCGTAAAGAACCATTGTTTTGTCAACCTCGGCAGGTCTTTGGTGAACGGTCGCCAGCTCGAAAAAGCCCGAAAGCAAAAGCACTACCACCGTAAGCGGAAGAAAAAACAATGTTTTTTTGTGCAAAAAACGAACTACGTTAAAAATTGCAACTGTTGTTGCGGAACTCATACGAACAACTCCTCGTAAATTAGATTTTACCATATTGCATTGTAACAAAATCCCATTCATTAGTCAATAAAATAAACCCAAGATAACGAAATTTAAGTAATAATAACCAATTATGAGGGCTGATTTTCTACTCAGCCGTCAGTTGTATAAAAGCGGAAATTGTGGTATTATTTAAGTTATCTATAATAGATAAATATAGCTTTAAAAGTAATAAAGCTAAGTAAAACGGAGGAAAACGCAAATGAAATCAGCAAAAAAACTCATTGCTCTTGTTCTCAGCCTTGTGCTCATGTTCTCATGTGTCGCAATCGGTATGTCTGCAAGCGCAGAAACACCTGAGCAGAACAGCGAAGAAGTTGATACTTCTTTCATTCCCAGCTCAATCAACTGCAACCGTAAATTTATGGACCCCGTTTATGTTAAAATCAACGGTCAATCCTACAACCTTTTAAGCCCGATCGGCGCAATCGGCGCAATGATTGCTGCAAAGACGGAGCAGCAAAAGAAAACAGTTGCATTCACTTACATGGAGCTTGTTATCCACGATGTTCTCAACCTGCTCGCAGGCTCTGCCGCAGTTGCCAACACAAACATCAAGGATATCTCCGAGTTTGACAGCAAGGGCTTTATGCCGGGCACAACAGCCTTTGCCGACAGTGCAACAAGCGACAAATGGCAGCTTGGCTACAGCCAGAAGAGCCTCCTGCCCGATGACATTCTCACAGGCAAAAAGGATTACTACCTTGCAGGCTATCTTCTTCAGAACCTGCCTTCCAACACAGTTGAAACCGTGCTTGACGATATGAAGGTTTACACTGTTGTTATGGATGCAGGCGCAGGCGCAGTTGCCTTCAGCACGATCGAATGTATCGGTATCTCCAACGCAGATATCCGCCAAATCCGTGAAATGCTTGCAGATTTTGCAAAGGCAAACAACATCATCAGCATTAACGTTACCGCAACCCATTGCCACAGCGAAATCGACACAATGGGTCTTTGGAATCCCTTCTTCTCCAAGATTGCCAACAACACTCTTGCCGCAATGACAAACCAGCTCATCTTCAAGACACAGGGCGGCCCCGATGAAGAATTTATGAGCATTCTCCGTGAGCGCACAGCCGAATCAATCAAAGAGGCTTGCAACAACATGGAAAAGGGCGACCTCTACTATGCAGAAAAGAACGGCGACGAATATTTCTTCGATAAGCGTGACCCCTCCGAATATGACGGCAACGTCTACCGCCTCCGTTTCGATCCCGATAACAGTGAGTCAAAGGAAACAATGATCGTCAACATCCCCGCTCACCCCTACATCACAGGTCTTAAAACCGATAACTCAAGCGGTAAGGAGCTCAGCGGTGACTACACAGCCGCAATGGACAGAACAATGACCGAGAACGGTTATAACTTCATGTTCATCATCGGCGCAACACTCGGCATTTATCCCGACAGAGCGCAGACAAACGACGAGCTTCCGCACGAGCGCCGCTCACAGCACGCAGAGCGCTACGGCGAGGAAATGGCAATGTTCGTTATGAGCATGACCAAGACCAAGCAGGAAATCCTCGACAACTACTACAAAACAAAATACTTCAGCCTTGAGCAGATTCAGCAGGGCGTTGAACAGACCAAGGATCAGGAGAGAAAATACACAGTTTGGTACGAAAACTGGGAAAAGGTTGAGGAAGAAAGAGTTGAACCCATCCTCAACATCAAAACAAAAGAGGTTTTTGTTACTGTTGAGAACCCCATCATTCTCCTTGTCGGCAAGCTCGGTCTTGTTAACCACACCCTCCTCGACAACGGCGACGGCTCATATTCAACCGTCACAGAGGTCGGCTATGTTGAATTCGGCAAAAACATCAAGGCAATTATGATGCCGGGCGAGGTCAGCCCCGAAATCATCTACGGCGGCGGCACAATCTCAGCAGAAAACTCATTCTCAGGCTGCGATTTCCCTGCAAAGACCGCTGACGAAGTCCTTTCACTTCCCGAAGGTCAGCATCTTCTCTGCTTCGGCTTGGCAAACGATGAAATCGGCTACATCCTCAACGATAACGATTACTGCCTGCTCTTCTTCGATAATGTTGAGCCTTTCGGCGACCACTATCAGGAATCAATCGCTTTTGCAAGAAGCTCAGGTTCGATCCTTATGAACGCTTTTGAGAAGCTTGTTGACGAAGTCAGATAATTTTTGGAGGAAACTGAACAATGAACAAAACCGTTAAACGCATAATTTCGGTTGTGCTTGCAGTTGCCCTGCTTTGCGGTGTTGCCGTGGTCGGCGTAACCGCAGACAGCTCAACCACATCCGGCGATACAAGCAGCAATCCTGTTATCATTCTCCCGGGTATCAACCATTCACTCGCTTATGTTGCCGATGAAGACGGCAACCCGATCCTCAACTCAAAGGGTCACAAAATCGAAAGTCAGACAATTATTCTCGACACAGATGCACTTATCCCCGTTGCAATCAAATACGCACTTCTTCCCCTCCTGCTCACACTCGGACTTCAATCCGATGTGGGCTGGACAAAGGCAGTTACAAAAATTGCCGAGGAAGCTTTCAAATACCAGTCAGCCGACGATGAGGGTAACACCTACCACAACATCGAGGTTTACCGCTACGGCTCAATGGCAGGCTCAACCTTAGATGGCACTGTTAAGGCTGTTGACGAGGCTCAGTATGAGTGGTTCTGCCGTATGGTTCCGATTCAGCCCCTCGTTGCCGAAATCGGCGCTGAAAATGTTTTCTTCTTCACCTTCAACCTTGCAGGCGACCCGATGGAATCAGCAAGAGAGCTTGACGAATACATCCAGAAGGTTAAGAAAGAAACAGGCAAGGATCAAGTCAACCTGCTCTCCGTCAGTCTCGGCGGTACACTCTTCACCGCTTACACCGAGCTTTTCAAGGAAAAGAACGATGTTTCAAGAGCCGTTAACGTTGTTGCTGTTCTCAACGGCACAAATGTTATTGACGATTTCTACAAGCGTAGCTGGAGCCTCGGCGATGAGGATATCTACAAAAACCTCTTCCCCGAAATTCTCGGCGGCGAGGGTGAATTGACTCTCGGCTACCTTATCAACGTACTTATCCGCATTTTCCCCAGAAGCGTGCTTGAGGGCACTCTCACTGCCGCTTACGATGTGCTTTACAACAATATGCTCACAAAGGTTCCCCAGCTTTGGGCAATGTGCAGCAAGGAAACCTATGCCGAAATCATCGACAAGGTAATTCCCTCATACAAATACCCCGTTCTGCGTGAAAAGCTCGATGCGTTCCAATCCGCAAGAATCAACCTCGAAAGCAACATCAAATATATGATGGATAACGGCTGTGAGGTCAACAACATCTGCGGCTACAACCTCCACACAGGCGACATTCAGTACGCTTTCTTCAAGGTTATCGGCAGCACAAACAAGGTCAACTCCGATGCTATCATCAACATCGAATCAACCTCAATCGGTTGTACAGCCGCTCTCCCCGGTGAGAAGCTCAGCGGCGTAACCGCAGGCGACAGATACATCAGCCCCGATGCTGATATCGATGCAAGCACCTGCGCACTCCCCAACAACACTTGGTTCTTCAAGGATATGCACCACGAGGATGCTGCCAACACAGCACCTGCTATGAACCTTGTTCTTGAGCTTCTTTGCAAAAACGAAATCAAGGACATCGATTCAGCTCCCGAAAAATATCCTCAGTTCAACTACGGCACAAACAACAAAAAGCTCCGCCGCTGGTATATGAACGATGCAAAGGCTTGCCTTGCCGATGAATCCTTCGTTATGACCGACGCTCAGAGAGCTGAAATCAAGGCTGCTCTTGCAGAGGCAGAAACACTTATGGCAGCAACAATCGGCAATTCGGCTGAGGTCAACAGAGTTACAATCCGCCTCAACAACGCACTTGCTGATGCAGGCTATATGAACTATTCTCACATCGACAGCCTTACTAAGGAGCAGGATCCCGGCTTTGCTAAAACCCTCAGCGACCTTATGTATAAGCTCGTTGGTCCTAAAGGCTTCTCAGACCTTTTCTAAGGAGCTGTGAATTATGAAAAAACGCTTTTTTAAAGTAATTTCAATTATGCTTGTCCTCGCACTTGCCGTGCCCGCTACCGTGGGTGCGGCAGGCACAGGTGTTCTCACCTCCTGCGGCGGCAGCTGCGATTATTCCCCGACAATCGTTGTACACGGCATCGGCCAATCGCAAACCTACCTTGCAGATGAAAACGGCAATCAGGTCTACGATGCTGACGGCAAGCCGATTACAGGCTGGCCGATTTACACGGACACCGATTACGCAATCAAAAAGCTTGTTCTTCCGCTCCTCAGCTCACTGCTCTTCCAGCGTGATATGGGACTTTGCGATGCGGCAGAGGATGTTGTTGCGGAGCTTTTCAAATGGAACAGCTTCGACCACAACGGCAAGAACAACTACAACATCGTCACAAAGCGTTATCCGCAGAGCGTTGCACTTTGCACCGCAGAGGAAAAAGAGGAAATCTATGACAATGTTCCCCTGCAGGATTACGCTCAAATCGCAGGCGAGGATCACCTCTATTACTTCGCTTACAATTCGTTCGGCAACAATGCGGAAATCTGCGCAGAGCTTTACGAATTCATCGAGCAGGTTAAAAAGGAAACAGGTCACGATAAGGTAAACCTCACCCCAATCAGCCTCGGCGGCACAATCGCCAACGGCTTGGTTGATTATTATCCCGATGTTATGCAGAGCCTTGACAGAGTTATCTACATTGTTCCTGCGCTCAACGGCAGTAAAATCGTAGGCGATATTTTCAAAGGCAAGCTCAGCACCTCGGATAAGATGCTTTACGATTACCTTTTCCCCACCCTCTGTGATGACGAGGTTACAGGCAACCTCATCAACATACTTATCCGCATTTTCCCCAGCAAGGTTATCCGCTCATTCCTCGACAGCATTGTTAATTCGCTTGTCGGCGATGTGCTTGTTAACTGCACAAATATGTGGGCATTAGTTCCGAGCGAGGATTTTGACGAGGCATACGCAAAATGGTTCCCAAGCGAGCTTCAAACCGAGGTTCAGGCTCAAATTCTGCGCTATCACGAGGCTCAGGTCAACAGCCTTAAAAACATCCAAAAGATGAAGGATATGGGCGTTGAGGTCTTTGACGTTGTCGATTACAGCTATCCGCTCTACTGCCTTGTTCCGAGCTTCAGCTCCTGCAATGCAGACGGCATCATTCAAATCGAATCGACAGGTATGGGACTTGAAAGCTGCCTTGTCGGCGAGCAGTACCCCGAAAGCTATGTTCAAAAGAACAAAAACAAGCTCGGCACAAGCAACTGCTCCGATCCCACTCATAACCACATCTCGCCCGACAGAGAGGTTGACGCTTCAACCTGCCTCCTCCCCGACCAGACATTCTTCTTCTACGGTCAGGATCATGAGGGCACGGGCAGAAACGATGTCATTATGAAATTATCGACAGCTCTGCTGACCGACAAAGCAATGACTGATGTTTATTCAAACCCGAATTTCCCACAGTTCAACATTGGCAGAGAAACCAAAAAGCTGATTAAGGGTATGCTTAAGGATGCCAAGGCGATCGACCAAACAACGCTCACCGACTCAGAGCGTGAAATGCTCAATTCAGCAATCGAAGCTTGCGACAAAATGCTCGCTTCAACGGTTGTTGTTGCAGGCGAATACGAAGCCGCCGAGGCAAAGCTCACCGATGCACTTGTTGCACTCGGCTTGAGAGAAGCTCCGAAGGACGATTCGAGCAACGAAGTGCTCGGCAAAATCCTCAAGGGCATCAACACCGCCCTTAACAAGACCTTGGGCTACAGAGGCTTCACAGGCTGATAAGCCACACAAAAAGCACAAAGCTCCGAAAACAGTTCATCGCTGTTTCGGAGCTTCTTTTATTATATTATATACAATTATATCGGCTGTTTTAAGTTCATTTTGAAGCAAAGCGTTTGCCCAAATCGCTTTTGAGATATTCCTCTGTCGAGCCGAAAAACTCAACACCGTTGCCGATGTGCAAAATCTTGTCGGAATATTTAACTGCGCCTGCAATATCGTGGCTGACCATAATTATCGCAACCCCTCGCTTTTTGTTGAGGGAGGCAATCGATTCATACATTTCCGCCGAAACGATTGGATCAAGACCTGTAACGGGCTCATCGAGCAAAAGCAGCTTTTCCGTTGCGCAAAGCGCCCTTGCGAGCAGAACACGCTGCTGCTGACCGCCCGACAAATCGCAATAAGGGCGGTGATGTATTCCCTCAATGCCAAGCTCCTTGATTGCATCGCTCGCACGCTTTTTATCGGCGGCACTGCGCAAGCCGAAAAGCCTTGCGTTGCCCGTACAGCCCGATTCCACAACCTCATGCACGCAAGCAGGAAAATCACGCTGTATTGCCGTTTGTTGCGGCAGATAGCCAATATTTTTGCGGCTGATTTCGCCGAAATCAACGCTGCCCGATTTGAGCGGCAGCAGCCCTGCAATGCCTTTGAGCAGGGTAGTTTTGCCACTGCCGTTTTCGCCGACAATGCTCAGCCATTCACCCTTGCCGAGCGAAAAGGATATGTTCTCCAAAACCTGAACACGCTCATAGCTCATTGTTAAATTTTTAACTTCGATTATATTCATATTATGCACCCAAAGCTGTTTTCAAATTTTTGAGGTTGCGCTCCATAAGGCTGATATAGGTTTCGCCTGCGGAAAAATCCTCAGCGGAAAGATTATGGCACGAATGAAGCTCCAAAACCTCTGCACCCGTCTGCTTTGCGACTGCCAGCGCAACCTTGCGATTGGAAAGCTCCGCACAAAAAACAGCGGGGATTTTATTCTCTTGAACTGCCTTTGTTATTTCGACAATAACCGCAGGGCTTGGCTCGGTTTCGCTGGTGCAGGAATCGAAGGCGGCAATATAATCAAGCCCGTATTCCTCGCAGAAATAGTGCAGAGCGAAGCGGTCGCACATCACAATCGTTTTGTTCTTCGCCGCCGAAACAGTCTGACGGATTTCGGCATCGAGCGAGTTGAGCTTTTCTGTCAGCTTCCTTGCGTTGTCGGAATAGGTCTGCTCATTCTCTTGGTCAATTGCGGCAAGCCTTGCCGCAATCGCTTCGACGATTACAACGGCATTGACAGGCGAGGTCCAAATATGGGGGTCAGCCGAATGGCTATGCTCCTCGGTATCGACCTCGTGCTCGCCGTGGTGAACGGCTGAAAGCTTGATGTTCTCGCTCACATCGAGCGTTTCAACGCCGCCGATAACATTCCTTGCCCAGCTTTCCATAATATCGCCCGTGTAAATGAACAAATCACATTCCTTGATTTTCACCATATCAACAGGGCTCGGATCATAGCTGTGGCTGTCCGTTCCGGGCGTGAGCAGGAGGGTTACCTCAGCCTTATCCGCCGCAATCTGCCTTGCAAAATCGTAATAAGGGAAAAGCGTGCAAACAATATTCAATTCGTTCTGCTCCTGCTCCTCCGTGCCGCCGCAGGCCGCAAGCCCGAACACACAGGCAAGGCACAGAAAAAGCGCAATGATTTTTATGAATTTCTGCATTTTTCACATACTCCGCATAAGGTTATTTTTTCTTTTTCCACCTCAAAGCCGTGGTGAGCTATTATATGGCGGCACATTTCATCAAGCTGTTCACATTCAACATGAATCAGCTCGCCGCATTTGCCGCATTTCAGGTGATAATGCTCCTTACAGCCCTCGCCGCAGAATTGGTAGCAAGCGATTTTGCCGTCATCGCTGACGAAGCGGCGAACTCTGCCCTGCTCAACAAGGCTATCCAAATGGCGGTAAACCGTTGCCTTGCCGAGCTTTGCGCCGCTGCTCGCCAAGCCTGCTTCAAGCTCCGCCGCAGTGAAATGGCGGTCTGAATTCTGCTCAAAAAATCGCAGGAGCGCCTCGCCCTGCTTTGTGCTGTATTTCGACATAAAATTACCCTCAAAAACAAAAAACTGCAAATTGAAACTGAAACTCAATTTCAATTTGCAGAGTTTATTATAATAATTATTTACATCAATGTCAATAAGCAATTTCACCAATTTCACGGCAGAAGCGTGAAACGGGGAAGCCAACAACGTTGAAGTAATCGCCCTCGATGCCCTTGACGAGGGTACAGCCCTTGCCTTGAATACCGTAAGCGCCTGCCTTATCGTCACATTCGCCCGTTGCGACATAGGCATCGATTTCCTCCTCGCTGAGTGTCCAGAATTCAACCGCCGTGCGCTCGCTGAAGCACTTGACCGTTTCGCCGCCAACGCAGACGGCAACGCCTGTATAAACGCAATGCTTCCTGCCCGAAAGCGAGGCAAGCATCTGCTTTGCCTGTTCTCTGCTTTTCGGCTTGCCGAGAATTTTGCCGTCAAGCACAACGACCGTATCTGCGCCGATGACAGTTTTTGCAGGATTTTGCTTTGAAACAGCCTTTGCCTTTTGCTCGGCAAGGGATTCGACAATTTTTTCGGCGCTGAGAGTCCAATCGATAAGCTCCTCAACATTGGAAACGATCACCTCAAAATCGAAGCCTGCAAGCGACAAAAGCTCCTTGCGGCGTGGCGAGGCTGAGGCTAAAACCAAATTTGACATTTATTTCACCCGATGATTAAAATTTTCTCAAACCAAGAATATCATTATTTTATCACAAAAGCTCACCGCCGTAAAGGGGTTCGCTCAGCTTTGATTGCCGCCTCAGCCCTTATGCAACATAAACAAATTAAACAGATTGCCTTTATAAGTTTTGTAAATAATTGCGGAATTTATTGAAAACCTCTGCTGAATTTGATATAATAACTTTATGCGATAACGCAGGAAAGGTGCGATGTTGACCGTGGGAAACAAAATCGAACAAACTCTCGGCAAGGTTAAGGCTTATTGGAAAATGCCGCCGCCGGGCCGATATATGACTTTTAAGGAGATTGCCTCATACGCAGGCGGTGGTATCGGCGCATATTTCATCATTACGCTCGGTATGAACCTGATCGTCAACACAACCAACGCAATCGTCGGCAACGTAATCGGCGTTTCGCCAACGGATATGTATGTGCTTTACATAATCTCGACCTTGGCAAACATTCCGCTCACAGCGGTGCGTTCAACGATGATTGACAACAGCCGCAACAAGGCAGGCAAATACCGCCCGTTCCTCATTTCAATGGGCGTGCCGACGGCGATAATCTCCATTCTCTATGTTTGGTTCCCCTACGATAAGCTTTACGATATTTTCCCCTCGCCGATTTTCGGCAAAGCAGGCGGATATGTCGCAATGTGTGCGGTCATCCTCGTTTTCAACCTGCTGCTGCAGTTCTTTTACAACTTCTTCAACGATGCTTACACAAACCTTGTTCATGTTCTTTCGCCCGACACGCAGGAGAGAACCGATGTTTTATCAATCAAAGCGGTTGTATATTCTCTTGCGCCCTCGATTTACAGCCTGATTATGCCAATCATCGCACAGCTTGTTGCGGATAACAACCTTTACGATATTCGAGTTTATCGCTATTCCTACCCTGTTTTCGCAATTATCGGCATGGCTCTGACCGTTATCGTTTTCGCCAACACGAAGGAAAAAATCGTGCAGGCAAAAACCCACATCATTCAGGTCAGCTTCATCGACTCCTTCAAGGCGGTTGCAAGGAACAAGTATTTTTGGATAATTGCCCTTGCAGGCTGGCTCGGCTTCCTTGAGGGCGTTTACGGAACGGCTCTTGATTGGCTGTTCTCCTACGGTCACGCTTGCGAGGGCGGCACGCTCGGAATAATCCGCACCGTTGTCAGCAACGCCTCACTTTGGGGCATGATTATTGCGCCGTTTTGCATCAAGGCAATCGGCAAAAAGAAAACGCTTGTCGGCGTTAACACAATGAACATCGTCTGTATTCTTGCAATGCTCATCAACATCAAAAGCATTTGGTGGGTTGCAATTTGCATTTATATGAACTGGCTGTTCACCGCCTTCGAGCATATCACAACCCCTGCCATTCAAGCAGACATCAGGGATTACCACCAATACAAAACGGGCGAGCGTGTTGACGGTATGTTTGCAACGGTGCAGACGATTGGCAACATTGTTACGCTTTTCACCTCGGGCGTTCTGCCGTTCGTTTACAAATCATATGGCATACACGAAAACAACGGCTACAAAAACCCCTACGATATTCTCGACATAAACACAGGCGAGCCCGGACTTTTATATAAGATTCTGACAGCACTCGTGCTTATGGGCGCTATCGGTGCGGCGCTCAACCTCATTCCGTACTTCTTCTACGATTTGACCGAGCGCAAGCAGCGAAGCATCGTTCGGGTGCTGAAAATCCGTGCAATGTTTGAGGACCACAACAACGGCATAACCAACAACCGTGGCTTGGTTGAGGGCATCGACACCATCAACCACGCAAAGCAAACAGCCGCCCTTGAGCCTAAGGCTGTTGACAGAAGCTACCGCTCCATCAAGGACAAGGAGGAGCGTAAGGCTGCGAAAAAAGCCCACAAAGAGGCTGTTGAATTCAACGAAGAAATCGAAATTTCAAAGCTTGTTTGCCAAGAGCTTGATAAATTCTCCGCTCCGCTCTATCAATCCCAGCTAAAGGCAAGCCGTGCGCTTGTTTCGGGCGGCTTGGCGGCTCTTTATTACCTTGATGCAGACGAAATCAACGCCGAGCTTGCTAAAGCAAGAAAGCTCCCGAAAGCAACCGAGGCAGAAAGAGAATACAGGCATTTTGCCATTGAAATTGCCCACGGCAAGAAAGAGGCAATTAAGGCAATCAAGAAGTACTACCCCACCCCCGAAAGCTTTGTTCAGCCCGATTTTGCGGCTCTGGAAGGCTGCTTTGCCGAGGAAGATGAATGTGATGAAAAGCTCCGCAAGCTATACCTGCAAAAGCACGCCGAAACCGAAGCCGATGCCAAGCGTGAGCTGATTATCAGAATCCGCCGCACTCAGCAGGAAAAGAAAGCGGCTCAGGCAAATGCAAAGGCAGAAATGGATAAGCACGCACGCTTCAACCGTGCCGCAAAGCCTTATTTGAACGCAGTCAAGCTGATTGCTCAGGCAGAAAGCTACAGCAATCTCGATGAAATTTTTGCCCTTTACGACCACGCAAAGGCTCAGGCTGAGGAAGCCGACAGAGCTGCGGTCGATGAGCAGGCAAAGCAAAAATTAGCCGAAAAGGAACAGCTTGAAGCCCTCAAAGCGGCAAAGAAAAAGAAGAAATAAGCATAACAAAAGCCCTCCGCCGAAATGAGCGGAGGGCAATTTTTTTGCTTTAAGCGATTGTTGCGTAAATGCTGACAGCGAGCCAGAAAAGGAATGTTATGCCGTACTTTTCAAGCACTGTGCCGACACGCATTACAATATAGCCTGGGAAGAAGATGATTTTGCAGAAAGCGTTGAGCTTACCGTATTGCTCCTTCATAACAAGCGCATCCTCATAAAGCGGGAAAATGTTGACGAACATCGAAGCCGCAAGCCACAGAACAACGAACGGCAGAAGCGTATCGAGGAATGTGACAAGGGAAGCGTTTGTGATATAAGAAGCAAGACCTGTTGAAGCGATGAAGCCCGTGTAATTGCCGAGCGCAAAGACATTGATCGCAGGGAAAATCACAAGCATCATACCAAGGAAAAAGTTGAGCATACCTGGAATGAAGCAATACATAAAGCTTGCAACAGGGCGCTCAATCAGCTCGTGGTCAACGTGACCGCACATCTCGTTAGTACGCAGATAGCGGTTATCCTCAACGGGACATTTGAGTATGCGGCACATAATCTGCTCAAAAAGTGCCTTGGTGAGCGCACCTGGGAAAGTGAAAATCTTAGTCAAAACATAAATCAGGCTCATTTAAAAGGCACCTCTCTTTCGTTGAAAAGCTCTTCTGCGGTAAGCTTACCGTCAACATATTCCTGAACAGTCGGGCTGATTTTGAGGTCATAATCCTTGAGCATATCAACTACGCCCTTGTAGCCCTCCTCATCGCCTGTAACCTTGCAGATGAGCGCATAGAGGTTAGCTGTCTGCTCGTTGAGGTATGCACCGTCATAGCAAGCGCCTGCGTATTCCTCTGCCTTTTCGTAATCACCGAGGATGAATGCTTCGATTGCGCCCTCATAGAAAGCCTGTGCAAAGCCGTTATCCTCATAGTGGTCAATCAAATCCTCTGTAATCGCAAGCGCACCCTTGCAATCGCCCTGATAGCGCTTGATTACAGCCTGATAATGTGTGCCGTAAACATCCTCGGCGTTGATTTCGTTAATACGCTTGCAATATGCCTGAGCCTTTTCGTAATTGCCGCTGCGGATTGCAAGCTCGGTTGCCGTGTTGATATAGAGCCATTCGTATTCGGGTGCAGCCTCCTCAACGGTGCTGATGAACTCCTGCTGAGCTTGCTGATCCTCACCGCACATTGCGGCGATATAATACTTGCAGTAGTTTGCCAAAGCAATTCCGTGCTTGGTGTTATCCTCGGCAAGGGCGGCATCGATTTTGCCGATTACCTCGTCATAAGGAATCTCGTCAACGGAAATTTCGCCGTAGTAAACCTTTTGGTCGTATTCGGAGATGAAAGCGTAATACTTTTCGTATGCCTCCATCGCATTGTCATAATCGTCACGGATCGCTTTAACATCCTTGTTCCAAGGGGAATTGATGTTGACCTTGCCTGCCTTGAAGGAATAGGTCATTGCCTCATCCTCGCCAAGCTCGGTTGCATCGTAGAAGAACGCATCCACAACATTTGAAATTCCGCTCATATAGCCCGATTTGTCATAAGCCTTGACAAGCTTTTTGGCTGTTTTCCAACCGATGTTGCCTGCCTGAGCATAGCTCTGCATTGCCGTGAGCAGGTTGTTTGAAGCGTAAGCCTCATCGCCTGCGACAACCGCAACAAGCGTTTCCGTCTGGCCGGTGAGCAAAATCGTGCTGAAAACGCCGATACAAATCACAACAAGCAAGGCCAAAATTCCGCTGAAGCGGAACGGGCTTTTAATCAGCCTCTTGCGGCAATCGGCGCACAAATCGTAATCCTCGCCAAAGCTTTTATCGGCAGGCTTCTCCTCGCAAAGAATACAAAGCTCTGCTTCGTCTTCAGGCTCTTCCTCATCATCCTGCGGAGTGATCGGTATGCCTGCAAGCTCCTCGGCGGTTAAAACGACCTCGTTCTCGCCGTTTTCATTTTCATTTTCGTTTTCTTCCTCGGTCGCAGGTGCAACTTCGGCTTCGGTTTCTTCGGGCATCGGAGCCGCTTCGTTCTCATCGGGGTTCGGCTCGATTCCGTTCAATTCCTTCTCCAAATCCAAAAGAAAACCTCCTTCTCAAAATAAACTAATGTTATCATATCATACCGCTTTGATTTTTTCAATTACTTTTTGCGAATTTACACCCCTGCAACATTTGCGCAACAAATTTGTTGACACTGTTACAAACTCGTGCTAAAATTTACCTTATAAATAACTATAAGAAAGGTTTGAAAAAATATGAAAAAAATCATCAGCGTGCTTTTGGCCGTTGTGTTCGTCTTTTCGGCTGTGAGCGTTGCCGCCGTTGCCGATAACGGCGCTTGCGGCTTTGCCGTTGCAACGGATATTCACTATGTTCACCCGATGCCCAACCGCAGCGATTATGTTGAATCGGTCACGGCATTCAACACCAACAAAAGCGGTCACACAATGCAGCACGAAAGCGGCTTCATCATTGACGCTTTCCTCAAGCAATGCGCCGCAGACGACAGCATTGATTTCATCCTCGTACCCGGTGACCTTGCGACCTACGGTCGTGATTACCGTGCCGACCACGAAACAGTTGCCGCAAAATTCCGCAAGTTTGAGCAGGAAACAGGCAAGCAGGTCTATGTTATCAACGGCAACCACGATAACTCCTCCAACCCGCAGGCAGTTGTCAGCCATACCGAATTTGCCGAGATTTACAACGAATTCGGCTACGATAAGGCTTTCAGCGTTGATTCAAGCTGTTGCTCATACGCAGTTGAGCTTAACGATGAATATGCACTCATCGCACTCGATAGCTGTGACGAACAGTATATGCTTGCAAACGGCGTTGATTCGGCACGCTTGAGCTGGCTGAAAAACGCCGCCAAGGAGATCAAGGCGATGGGCAAAAAGCCGATACTTATGATGCACCACAATCTCCTTGAGCACAAGCCGCTCCAGCGCTTGACAGACGACAAATACATCGTCGATCTCCCCCGTACATACGCCTCGATGTTTGCCGATATGGGCATTAAGCTTGTTTTCACGGGTCACACCCACACAGGCGATGTCGCCGCCCTCACAAGCCCCTCCGGCAACACGATTTACGATTTCTGCTCACCTGCACTCAACAGCTATCCCTCGCAGTACCGCCGCTTCACCCTCACCGATAAAACAATCAGCTACGATGTTGACTGCGTTAAAACAATCGACGGTCAGGCGCTCGGCGCAGTTACAGCAGGCTACTCAGCAGATGAGCTGAACGCAATGTCAACCGATTTCCAAGCCTATGCAAAGCAGAGGTACGATGCGCTCACACTTGCAACCGTTAGAGCTTCAATCGCCCCCGCAAGCCTTGATATTGCTGAGGACAGTCCCCTTTATTCAACGGTTGACAAGCTCTGCACCGCACTCAAAAACACATTCGACATTCCGCTTTACGGCGATGACGGACTTCAAAAGCTTGCCGCAGAAAAAGGCATCAAAATCCCCGACAGCAAATACAACAATGTTTGGGAAATCATCTGCCAAATTTTCAACGATTACACCATCGGCAACAGAATCTACAACAAAGACACAACCGAGGCTAAGATTGCCTATGCCGCAATCGAATACGCTTGCGCAACGGAAAGCGATATTGTCGCAAAAATCGTCGATGCAGACGGCGACATTATGAACAAGCTCATTCAACCCATTATCGAAGCTTTCCTCTGCGACGATGACGGCATCGAAGATATTAAAGGCTCAATCCCGGGCTACGGCGAAGAGGTCAACAGCCTCGCTTATGTCGCCGCTTGGATTGCAAAAATCGTTAACTTCATCTTCCGCCTTTTGAACGGTTCACTCTTTGGCTGAGATTAACAGCGCTTTGAAGCACCTGCCGCAAAGCAGGTGCTTTTTGCTGTTGAAAAGAGTGAATAAATTGTTAAATTGTTAAAAGAACATTGTACAGTATTGACAAACCTATGCTTTTAAGGTTAAAATAAAACTAATATATTATAAGTATAACAAGGAGGAATGCGTTTTGACAGACAAAATCACTTTGACGGATTCAAAAACCTTAGCCTACATAAATATGTACGCTATCCTCGGCACGCTTGAAAACCTTTGTGAAATAGATACCGTTGCTTCGGCGCTGATTTCCAACACAAAGCCCATCTCAATCGGCTTCGATGTTGCAGACGGTCCGAAAGCTACGCTTTATTTCAAGAACGGCCGTTGCCGCATGGAGCAGGGCTGTTTCGATTGCGACGTTAAGCTTCCGTTCAGCAGCTGCGAAAAATTCAACGGTCTTATCGAGGGCACAACCACCCCGATTCCGACCAAGGGCTTCCGCCATATCGGCTTCCTGCTCAAGCAATTCGTTAAGCTGACCGACAGACTCAATGAGATGCTCCGTCCCTCACCCGAAGCACTTGAGGACAGAGAATTTTTCGAAACAAGCACAAGGCTGATGTTCTATGTAATCTCAGTTGCACTTTCACAAATCGGCAACAACGATTTCAAGGGCACTTTCTCGGCGCACCTCATTCCCGACGGCGAAATCAGCTTCGGCATCAAGGACGATGTTGCCGCAACGATCCGTGTTAAGGACCATAAGCTTCTCACCGTTAAACAGCGCTGTGAAAATCCGAGAGCTATCATGCAGTTCGACAATCTCGACCTGGCAAGGCAGCTTTTCGACGGCAAGATTAACTCCCTCGCCTGCATCGGCGAAGGCACGATCGAAATGAAGGGCATGATCAATATGCTCGACAACCTCAACAGAATTCTCGACAGAGTTGCTCTGTATTTAGCATAACAAGGAGGAGATAGAAATGAGTTTCCCGATTAACGATTACACAAAGAGCCGTGAATACTTTAACCGTGCGACAAAAGTCATCCCCTCCGGTGTTTACGGTCACCTCGGCCCTGCAGAGGGCAACTTCATCCCCGTTTCGGCTTGGCCCTTCTTCGCCGAAAAAGCAGAGGGCACTTATTTTTGGGATGTTGACGGCAACCGCTTTATCGACTATATGTGCGCATACGGTCCGAACATTCTCGGCTATTGCGACAAGGAGGTTGACGCTGCGGCAGCCGCTCAGGCAAAGCTCGGCAACTGCACGACCGCACCCGGCAAGGTAATGGTTGAATTTGCAGAGCTTATGGTTGACACGGTTGCAAGCGCCGATTGGGCATTCTTTGCAAAGAACGGCAACGATGTTACAACCTGTGCAATTATGACAGCCCGTGCAGCAACCAACCGCAAAAAAATCATCTTCGTAAACGGCTTCTATCACGGCGTTTCGCCTTGGACTCAGAAGCTCGATTACCCTGGCGTTATCCCTGAGGATGTTGAAAACAACCTCTATGTTGATTGGAACGATTTTGAAGCACTCGAAAAGCTGGTTTCCGACAACGAAAACGAGGTTGCCGCATTCATCGCAACGCCCTATATGCACGGCAACTACCGTGACAATGAGCTTCCTGCCGACGGCTATTGGCAAAAGGTTCGTGAGCTTTGCACACGCAAGGGCATCGTCCTCATCGTTGACGACGTTCGTGCGGGCTTCCGCCTTGACCTTGCAGGCTCAGACCATTATTACGGCTTTGAGGCAGACCTCATCTGCTTCTGCAAGGCGATTGCAAACGGCTGGAATGTAAGTTGCCTTTGCGGTAAGGACTCGCTCAAGAGCGCAGTCAGCTCCCTGAGCTACACAGGCAGCTATTGGTTAAGCTCAATTCCCTTTGCCGCAGGCATCACCTGCATCAACAAGCTTAAAGAAATCAACGCACCCGCCCTCTTCCGTGAAAAGGGACTCAAGCTCACAAACGGTCTTAAAGCAACAGCGGCAAACAACGGCTTCGACCTTGTTGTTTCGGGCGAGCCCTCGCTGTTCTATTTCAGAATCGCAAACGACAACTCAATGATGCTCCATCAGGAATGGGTTGCCGAATGTGTTAAGAGAGGCGTATTCTTCGCAAGCCACCACAACCACTTCATCAATGCCGCCCTCACCGATGAGGATATCAACCTCACTCTGGAGATTTCTGACGAAGCATTCAAAACCGTTGCGGCAAATCACCCCGAACTGTTTTAATTGAATTTTTTAAAATTTAATAAAATTGGAGGATTAGCATTATGCCATTAAAAAAAGACGAATGGTTAGCCCTTGAAAAAAAGGCGTTTGAGCTGCGTAACCTCTGCCTCGACACTACATATTGGGCAGGCAGCGGTCACATCGGCGGCGGTATGAGCGTTATGGATATGATGACCGTACTGTACCACAAATATATGCGCCTTGACAAAAACAACCCCAACTGGGAGGACAGAGACCGTTTCGTTATGAGTAAGGGTCACGCAGGCATCGCTTATGCGCCCGTACTCGTCGATTACGGCTTCAATGACCCCGAACAGCTCAAAACCTTTAACCTCACTAACTCAAAGATGGGCATCCATCTTGATTCAAACAAGGTTATCGGCGTTGACGCTTCAACAGGCTCGCTCGGTCACGGTCTTTCCATTGCCGCAGGTATGGCTCTTGCCGCAAAGCTTAAGGGCAAGGATTACAAAACCTTCTGCATCCTCGGCGACGGCGAATGTGACGAAGGCTCTAACTGGGAAGCCGCAATGACAATCGCCCACTTCAACATCAGTAACGTTATCAGCTTCGTTGACCGCAACAAATGTATGATTGACGGTCCGACAGAAGAGGTTATGAAGCTTGAACCCTTCTGCGACAAATGGCGTGCCTTCGGTATGCACGTTATCGAGGTTGACGGCAACAACATCAGCGAGCTTTGCGACGCTATTGATTACGCACTCGCTCACGATGAGAAGCCGACCATGATTGTTGCAAACACAGTCAAGGGCTGCTGCATCGACTTTATGGAAAACGATTACAACTGGCACTACGGCGCACTTAACGAGGAGCGTTACAACCTCGCTAAGGCAAGCCTTGAGGCCGCATACAAAAAACGCTGCGAACGAGCAGAAAAGGAGGGCGCATAATTATGGCAGGCGGATTAACTTATACTGCAACCGAATCAACCGCTCTTTCAACGGCGGAATATTACGGCAAGGCTCTTGTTGAGCTTGGCGAACAGCACGATGATGTTGTTGCGCTCACCGCAGACCTCGGCAAATCGACAAAAATCGGTATGTTCGGCGAGCACTTCCCCGACAGATACTTCAATGTCGGCATTGCAGAGCAGAATATGTTCGGCGTTGCCGCAGGTATGGCAAAGGCAGGTCTTGTGCCGTTCCTTTCAACCTTCTCCGTTTTCGCTTCTCTGCGCAGTGCAGACCAGCTCCACACGGATATTTGCTACCAGAATGTTAACGCAAAAATCATTGCAACCCATTCAGGTACATCCTTCGGTCAGGCAGGCTCAACTCACCACGCAATCTGCGATATGGCAGTTGTTCGCTCAATGCCGAACATCACCCTGATTTGTCCCGCAGACGGTATGGAAACTGTTAACGCTGTCCGTGCCGCTTATGAGAACCCGGGTCCTTACTACATCCGTATTAACCGTGGCTTCGACCGTGTTCTTTACGAAAACACAGATTACGGCTTCGAGGTCGGCAAGGCAGTTCAGCTCCACGAGGGTACTGATATTACGGTTATCGCTTGCGGTTCTTGCGCTTTTCAGGCTCTTCAGGCCGCCAACTTCCTCGAAAATGCAGACGGCTTAAAGGTTCGTGTTCTCAATATGCACACAATCAAGCCGCTCGACCGTGAGGCTGTTGTTAAGGCAATTCAGGAAACTCGCCGCATTATCACGGTTGAGGATCACACAATTCTCGGCGGTCTTGGCTCGGCTGTCGGCGAGGTTATTGCCGAAACAGGCAAGGGCTGTGCATTCAAACGCCTCGGCATCAATGACCAATTCGCACCCATCGGCTTGCATGAGGATATTATGTCAATCCTCGGCATCGATTCAAACGGCATCATCGCCGCAGTTCGTGAAGCAATGAACGCAGATTTCGAGCTTGACGATGATTGGGAAGACGAAGTTTAAGAGGTGAATAGAATGTCAACAAAAGATGATATTTATACCAATAAAATCTTCCTCTGTGCCGCTCTGCCGCTTGTAAAGGTTCTCGCAACGGATGTTCCGAGCCTTAAAAAGAAATTCGAGCACGCACACACAGTTTATCAGGTCAGTGCACTCTGCCCCGATGTTCCGGAGGGCAAGGTCGGCACACATTTTGTTGTTAACAACGGCGAATGGCTCATCCACACCGATAAACTGACCGACAACGCACACGTCGAGCTTGAATTCAAGAGCATCGAAGCTCTCAATGCCTTTTTCAAGGGTGAAATCAAGCCGCAATATCTGCCGAAAATGAAGGGCATCGCAAAGCACACGGGCGCATTCGTTTCGTTCCTGATGGTGCTTTTGAAAATGGCCAACCTGCTCGGCGCAAAAGAACCGCCAAAGGATCCTGATGAGAAAAAGCTCCTTGTTAAGTGCTATTTTTACCTGCTTTCAAGCGGCATCAGCACCCTTAACAAGAACGGTCACGAGACTGTTCACGGCTGGACCTCAAAAAGCCCCGACCGTGTTTACGCTTGGGCTGTTAACGATCATCCTGAGGTCAGCGCTTACATCCGCATCAAGGCAGGCAAATCAAGAGCAGGTCGTGGCGAATACAAGCGTGCAATGCCGTTCTTCACAATGCGCTTCGATAATTTTGACAGCGCACTTGGCATACTTATGCAAACCGACGATATGATTGAATCGGTCAAGGCAGGCAAGCTGATTATGGACGGCGCACCCGAATTCGGCGCTCAGCTTGGTGATTATATGATGATGGTCGGTGCTTACGCACAAGGCTAATATAAAGAGAGAGAGAAAGGATTTCCAGAAGAAATGAAAGTATTTATGATTGGCGGCACCGGTCTTTTGGGCTGTGAAGCTGCACGCATTTTTATCGAGCGCGGTCATGAGGTTAAGAGCGTTGCTCTCCCCCCTCTTCCCGAAGGCGCACCCATCCCCAAGGAGATGGATATTGAGCTTTGCAACATCTATGATAAATCAGACGATGAAATCAAGGCTATGCTTCAGGGCTATGATTGCTTCGTTTTCGCCGCAGGCGTTGACGAGCGTGTTGAATTCCCCGCTCCCGTTTACGATGCTTACTACAAATTCAACATCGCTCCCCTCAAGCGTATTCTTCCCCTTTGTAAGGAAGTTGGTATGAAGAGCGCCGTTATCCTCGGCTCATACTTCTCATACCTTGCAAAAGAGCGCCCCGATATGAAGCTCACAGAAAAGCATCCCTACATCCGCAGCCGTGTCGATCAGGAAGAGCTTGCTTTCTCCTACGCTGACGAAAGCTTTGATGTTTCTGTTCTTGAGCTGCCCTATATCTTCGGCACTCAGCCCGGCAGAAAGCCCGTTTGGGTTATCCTCATTGAGC